>CBIMFG010000253.1:0-6333 GCA_966243125.1 uncultured Niastella sp. | reverse complement strand
CTCGGCGGCGATTCGCTGTCGATTGATCCCGGCGTTGGGTTTTATGTAGATGGCGTATATTTTGCCAGGCCGGCAGCAACCACCCTTGATTTTATTGATGTGGAGCAAATTGAAGTATTACGCGGACCGCAGGGTACTTTATTTGGCAAGAACACAACGGCCGGCGCGTTCAACATCACTACCCGCAAGCCTACATTTACCACCGGCGCCACCTTTGAAGTAAGCTATGGCAATTTTGGTTTTGTTCAGGCAAAAAGTTCGGTTACGGGCGGGCTTATTAAAGATAAACTGGCGGCGCGTTTGTCGTTTTCCGGCACACAACGGGATGGCAACATCTACAATGTAACAACCGGTAAATATGTGAACGATATCAATAACCTGGGTGCAAGAGCTCAATTTTTATTTACACCTGGTTCAAAAACTTCCATTATCCTAACAGGCGATGCTACCCGCCAACGGCCCGATGGGTATGCACAGGTGGTGGCCGGCGTGGTAGAAACCAAACGTCCTGCTTACCGGCAGTTTGAACAAATAATCAAAGACCTGAATTATGATTTGCCCAGCAGAAATGCTTTTGACCGGGTTATAGACCATAACACGCCGTGGCGCTCGGGTAATGATCTGGGTGGCGTATCGCTTACTATGGACCAAAAAATAGGCGCCGGTACCTTAACCTCCACTACTGCCTGGCGTTATTGGAACTGGGATCCTTCCAACGATCGCGACTTTACCGGGCTTTCGGTCTTGAGTTTGTCGCAAGCCACCTCCAAACATCAGCAATGGACGCAGGAAGTGCGGTATGCCGGTAATTTTTCTTCACGGTTGAGTGGCGTAATTGGCGTATTTGTGATAGGACAGGACCTTAAAACAGATCCCGTTCATATAGAGGAATCCGGTTCGGCTCAATGGCGTTTTTCGCAAAGTTCTACCAGCGCCAAATGGAAAACACCCGGGCTTTTTGATGGCTTTGGCATTAAAACCTACTCCCGGTTAAAAACGCTGGGCGCTGCCGTATTTGCTCAGGTTGACTGGGCCATTACGGAACGGCTGCACGTATTACCAGGCCTAAGGTTCAATTATGATAAAAAGGAAGTTGATTACGACCGGCAAACCTATGGTGGTTTAGAAACAACAGATCCTGAACTGATAGCCTTAAAGAACGCGGTGTATACCAATCAGTACTTTACGGCAGATGTTGATGAAAATAATCTAAGCGGTCAATTAACCCTGTCGTATAAAGCTTCCAATAAGATCAATGCCTTTGCTACCTATTCAACCAGCTATAAACCCATTGGGGTAAACCTGGGTGGATTGCCTACAGCCAATGGTGAAGTAATGCTTGAGCTGGCGCAAATAAAACCGGAGTATGTAACGCATTTTGAAGCCGGGTTAAAAACAAAACCATTCCCGGGCGCTATTGTAAACCTGGTTTACCACCACACGAACGTGAAGGATTATCAAACGAATGTACAAACGGCAGAAGTGGGAGTAAACAGGGGATACCTGGCCAATGCAGAAAAGATCCGGGTGCAGGGTGTTGAACTGGATGCCAGCTTCAATATGGGGCAACGCCTTACAATCAATGGCGCATTGGCCTATACAGAAGGAGAATATATTTCTTTTTCCAACGCACCGGTACCGTTAGAAGAAACCGGTAGTACCAATTCTTTTAAAGATGTGGCTAATGGCAGCCTGCCCGGTATTTCCAAATGGGCTGGCTCGTTGGGTGCTGAAATCCTTTCCAAACAAAGCAGGGCGCTGTCACAGCATGGACAGTTTTTCCTGGGGCTGGATGGTTATTTCCGTTCTTCTTTTTCTTCCAGTCCATCTCCTTCGCAATATTTAAATATACCGGGATATGCATTGGTAAATGGGCGAATCGGTTTTAGAGCAGTGAATGGATTGTCGTTTTTTGTTTGGGCGCGTAACCTGCTGGATAAAAATTATTTTGAGCAATTGTTACCGGCCGCGGGTAATGCCGGCCACTATGCAGGGGTGCTGGGTGATCAACGAACATATGGTATTACGGTGCGGTATGCGTTATAATAATTCAATAAGTGTAGATGAAATTAAAAAGGACCGCCGACGCGGTCCTTTTTTGCAGCATGTCGGTGCACGACTATAACCCGATAATAAAACCTGTGAAAAACGGGCCGCTGTTTCTCCTGAAATGAACCCGTAAGCATCGGGGAAGAATACCGCGGGATATTTTTGATTTCTAAACTGTTTTTATAATTTAGCAACAGCGCAAAAGTAATACTGGACCCTTCGACAGACAACTGCGAAAATCCGCAGGTAACAACTTTAACTAACCTTCTATTTTACACAATGAGCGAGCAACCAGGGCCTGGGGACTACTCAAAGTCTCATATTACAGGAAAGCCTGCTGATTTGCTGGGCCGCGAAGCGCAGCACTTCAAGCAAAGCATCCATAAATTTTCTAAAGAAGCAGTTTACATTTATTCGTTTCAGCAAAACCGGATGATCTATGCAGATGGCTGGGAAGAAGTGCTGGGTTACAAAGACGATGAGATCAATATGCTTACCATTGTAAACAGCACTACGCCCGAGTACGCTGCTTACTCAAACGAATTAAACGACAGGGCCCTCAGGTTTTTGCATGGCATAACAGCGGATCTTGAAAAGTACAGCTTTGCTATTGAGTTGAAAAAATACCATAAAGACGGGCATGAAGTACCCCTGATCTCGAGGGTAGGCGTGTACAGGGCCGAAGCCGGAAAGGTGGTTGAAATTATTGGCCGCTCGCAAATTAGCTACAGTATTACTTTTGGCGAAGTAATGCGTTGTGAAGTGTATGGGCCTGAGAAGTCGGCTTTTGAAGAAGAATTAAAAGGCTCTAAATTCCGTTATATTGGTATCACCGTAAAAGAAAAAGAGGCCCTGGCGTTGGTAGCCAAGGGATATACATTGAAGCAAATTGCCCACGAGTATGGCGTAACGCAATCTGCCATTGAAAAAAGGATCCTGCCCTTATATAAAAAGTTTGGTGTTAAAAGCCTGCCGCACCTGATCAGCTTTGCTTACCAAAATCATATTTTGCCCTGAGTTAATGTTGGGTGTCCAAATAAACGGTTCTGATATTTTGTGGTTCCACTCCAAATTCATGCAACATCTGTAGCCAGGTTTCATACAATGCGCAGTTGGCATTTTCTGCACCCATCACCCAAATGATATTCTTTTCCCTGATCATTCTCCGGTTCTCTTTATTGATGGCATAATTATCAAGAATGCTTTTGAAGGTGGAGGTGTTAATGATCGTTTCTTTAATGGGCGGACCGGGATTGATGTCATCTACAACCCACACCGAAGCATTTTGCCATGACCACAAACAGTTAGGATATTTTTTACCCGGCGGGTCAAAGAAAAGGTTGAATAATTTCATGGCGGTGGTATAATAACAACTGTGGTGTTTGATAGAAAGTTCGGTGGCTATGCCAATACCCAAACTTGTTTTGCCGCTTTTTTCGGAACCCAATATAAACAGGTGCTGCCCGCCCATGGGTGATTGCAGGTATGCTTCTATTGTTGCTTTATGTTCAGCGGGTATTTGAAAACTCCATTGGCTTAACCGGAATTGTGTTGGATAGGCTGCCGCCTGCAGGTAGATCTTGGTGGTATACCAATACCGGCAGGGATAGAGTAAGGCCAGTATTAAAATACCGGCTACCAGCCAAGCCGTTTGTGTGGATGCTAACGTTAGACTTGCGGAAAAGGCGCCCAGCCAAAAGAAGCAAAGATCGGTCAACGTATCAAACGTAACATTGCCCCATGCTGGTGAAAAGGTATAATTGTTAGCTGCGTTCAGTTTTATTTTTTTCGATGATTTGAATTTTAATAACGGCCCTAAAAAGTTATACGTTTCAAAACACAGCCACATAACCGAAATGATGACTGCTGCCCACAAATGGGCAGGTGATAAAATTTGCAGTTTGTCTAATAAGGTATATACAAGTAAGGTTGGAATAAAACCGAGTCCAAAATGGCCAAATTGATTGGCCAGCCACGAATAGGTAAGGGTAACGCCGCGGTAAGAATCTTTTCCAATCAGGTCAAACTTCAATTGTTTTAGAATATCTGTTTCAGATAGTTTAAACATAGCAGTTGGGGTTAACATGTATGAATAGGGGTAGTGTTTGAGTAAGATAATACAAAAAATATAGACCTGGCAAGGGTTTCACCAAATACCGTCTTTTCACCTTTTTATATATACATGAAAAACGAAAGGTTGCCTTTGGGGGCAACCTTCCTTATTGAACGATGGGATTGGGTTTTCTTAATTCATTAAAACTTCTTCCAGCTTTTTTTCTATGGCCCCACCTTTGGGGTTAAAGCCAACTTCTTTCAACATAATTTTTCCTTCGGGGCTTACGAGGAAAGTAGTGGGTACCCCTATTACGGCAAAACTGCGCTGGTTGATGTTTTTTGTATCCAATGTTTGCAGCCAGGGTAATTGCTGATTGCCCAGTTCTTTCAGCCAGGCTTCTTTATCCTTATCAATTGAAATGCTGTAGATCTCAAATTTGTCGCCTTTGAATTTGTTGTACACTTCTTTCATGTGCGGAAAAGATGCTTTGCAGGGACCGCACCAGCTTGCCCAAAAATCAATCACCACATACTTTCCTTTAAGACTGCTGAATGTAAGTGTTTTGTCGTCGGGGGGAGGCAGGGTAAAGTCCTGCACCTTGTTGCCGATGCTGCCGCTTTTTAAACCTGCGATGTAATCCTCGATCTCCTTTCCCGCGGTGCTGGCCTTTTGTTTCCGGCCCAATAGTGCATATGCTTTTTCTACATCGGCATCGTTCATTGATGAACGAGTGCCACGCAGTGCTATAACAGTCGCATACGAGTCGGGGTGGCTTTTTATAAAACCTGTTACATAGGGCCCCAGCTTCTCTTTATTAAGTTTTGTATACACTGCCCGGTAAGTAGAATCATTGCCATCTTTGCCGGGCATTTTTTCCTGCATCGTTTTACGAACGCCTTCGGTTACTTCAGAAAGTCCTTTGCTGAATGTTTGATAGGTTTCTGTGCAGGCATTGCCGCTCCACGTACCTGAGTGTAACCCTTTTTCGATGTCGATATTACTAAGGGTGATGTTACAGGGTTTGTCAATAATGGCTGCAAAAGGCGCTACTGACTTTTTCACTTTAGCTTCATACTCGGTATACATAACCGGCGTAATGTCGGGCGTATACGGAATGGTAAATGAAAATGTTCCGTTGGCAATAACAGCCGAATCGCGTTTGATATTAGTGCCATACACAAACACTTTGTTATACCCTTTGGTATCGCCGGTTACATGTCCGGTAATGGTAACAGTTTCCTGTGCGGTAGCTGCTGCTGTCACAAAAAGTGACAGCAACAGACCTGTTGTAATTTTTTGCATAGTAAATGATTATTTGAAAGGTCTTGTATCTAATGGAATGCCCCAGTCGGGATGAAATTGTAATACTGTATTTGAAATGGTGAAAATGAAATCGGGCGAATCTATGGTGCCGGTATAGCTTTGCGAACCTACTGTATGCGTGATTGTTTTTTTGCACCAGGGTTTACCGGTTTCCAGTACAAAGCGTTTCAGGTCCATAAAACGTTTGATGCCGCTCATGGGCAGTTCGCGTCTTCTTTCCTGTAATACCAGATTTATTACATCATCCTGTGTGCCGGTTACTGTAAGTGCAGGCGTACCTGTTTTGAAACGATACTTACGCAGCGTGTTCAAATCGTCAACAGCCTGTTGCAGCTTGTTGGTACGGGCGTATGCTTCGGCGCGCATCAGCAACAATTCAGGATAAGTGAAACCATCGGTGATCTTCGTTTTTGCGGGCCGGTAATAGCTGATGCGTACGCCATCGTCGTAACCACCGCCAAGGGTTGTTTTGTAACCGGGAGCAGCTATCATATAATATTTGAACCGCAGGTCATTGGCCTGGTCGAAGAGGTTTATAAATTCATCAGAGGGGTAGGAGAGTTGTGTACCTACGCCGGCAACAGCATCCGATGCGCGGTAGAACAGCATTTCACGGCTGTTCACTGCATTCAGAAAGGCATCCTGCGGTGTGGTGATGAGGCTGGTGACCAGGTTGGCTGGGGTGCTCCATACAAACTTGTTGTAATCGTACAACACTTTGCCGGGATCGCTGCCTGCATCGCGGCTCCAGGCCAAATTGGTATAATACAACACGCTATCGTAACGCTGCGTAAACAAATGGCAATAGGCCAGCATGGTTTCACCCATGGCTTTATTGGCGCGGGAAGGCCAGTTGCTAACATCGGGCAGGTTGGGCAATGCCGTATATAAGTCGGCCATTATCC
>CBIMFG010000252.1:0-6333 GCA_966243125.1 uncultured Niastella sp. | reverse complement strand
GTGCACCAACAGAAGTGGAAGACCAATCAAAATTCCTGGTTAAGGCGCCCATTTCCCCACCACCCTGCAAAAATGCCAAACTTGTTGATTCGCTGATTTTCACTAGCCGTTACTCTTTTAATAAAACAATTTACGTAAGAAAATTGAATACCCTGATCTTTTAAACAAAGTAAACTTGAGCTGTATAACAAACCTGCATCATAGCATTTAGGGTGAACTTTGTTCTAAATAAAAGACAAATGAAAACAATAGATAAGAATTACTTGAACGGACAATTCACCGCTTCAAAAGGCACAGAGATCATAGACATATTCAACCCTGCCAATAATCAGCTTATTGGCAAAGTGGTAATGGGAACGGAAAGCGAGATCCGGGCTGCCATTGAATATGCTTCAAACGCATTCCCGGCCTTTTCCCGTTCAACAAAAGAACAGCGCATGGAATACCTGCAGCAGTTGCATGATGCTGTTATGGAACGGATAGAGGATCTTCAGGAGGTAACTATCAATGAATATGGCGCTACGGTACAACGCTCCCTGTGGTCGAACCGGTATGCGGCAGAAACGTTTCTTTATTTTAAAGAAATTCTGAAGGATTTTGAATTTGAGCGCAGCATTGGTACCTCCAGGCTTTCACTGGTACCAATAGGTGTTACCGCTATCATGACCGCCTGGAACGCCAATTCCGGATCTATTTGTGTTAAGTTGGCTGCCGCCATTGCAGCTGGTTGTACCACGGTTATAAAACCCAGTGAAATGAGTGCGCTGCAATCGCAGGTGTTGGCTGAATGTTTTGATAAAGCCGGTCTGCCCCCGGGTGTTATCAATATGGTACATGGCAAAGGCGATGTATTAGGGACTGTTCTTTCAACCCACCCGGCTATTGCCAAGATATTGTTTACGGGTTCCACAACAGTAGGTAAGATCATTGCCCGTAATGCAGTTGACACTATGAAAAGAGTAACGCTTGAACTAAGCGGCAAATCTCCGAACATTATACTGGACGATGCAGATCTGAAAACTGCCATACCCATGGCCGTGAATGCCGGTTTTATGAACAACGGACAGGCATGTATTGCCGGTACCCGGTTGCTGGTTCCGGAACAATTGTTACCCGAAGTAAAAAAGATTGTTTTGGAAACCGTGCAAGCGTTACAGGTTGGTGATCCCCGTGATGAACAAACAGCGATTGGACCGTTGGCCAGCAGCAAGCAATACGATCGTATACAGCATTACATTAAACTGGGAATGGAAGAAGGCGCCGAATTGCTGGCAGGCGGGTTAGGCAAACCTGAAGGACTGTCGGCTGGTTATTATGTAAAACCAACCGTTTTTTGCGGCGTTACCAATAACATGGCAATTGCCCGGGAAGAAATATTTGGACCTGTGCTGTCGATCATTACCTATAGAACGGAAGAGGAAGCCATCGCCATCGCTAACGATACCATGTATGGATTGCATGCCTATGTGAGTTCAACTAATAAGGAACGTGCTAACCGGGTTGCCGCCCAGATCAATGCGGGAAGGGTGGCCATCAATACGCTGTACCATGATGCATTGGCTCCATTTGGCGGGTTCAAACAATCAGGCATTGGTAGAGAAGGTGGCATTTACGGACTGGAAGAGCAGTTAGAAACAAAAGTTATTATAGGTTAGGGATTAGCGGGGATTATTTTCTACAATCATTGGTGTAGCGCCATTTTCATCCGGCATGCTTTTTTTCATTAAAAGCAAAAATGCATGGTCTTGAAATGGTTAATCATTGCAAGCTGCCTCCTGTGCACGGTTGTTACCAAAGCGCAGGATGTACTCTGGTCGCCTGATTCATTACCGGTTTCCTCGCCCAATTTTGCCATGAGCCGGTATCATCAATTGTTAGGCTATCATGATCAACTGATGTACCTCACCTGGCCGTATATTTCACCGGTTGTAAACAGAATGATCCCTTTGCGGAATGGAGAAGGAAAAAGCGGCTATTGGCTGGAAGGGAATTTTATGAACCGGTTTGTGATCCATAAAGGCAAATATTACAATCCGGAGATCTTACAGAGGCTTCGTTTTACATTTGACGTGGCCATTACACCCCGGTTAACCCGCGACAGTTCAAGTCCGCTTTTACCTTCCAATAATAAATTTGGACTGGGCGTTGATCTGTTACTTACACCCGTTGCCGGATTGTTGCAAGAACGCACCACGCCAGTTTGGTTAACGGTTCAGTTGCACCACTATTCCAATGGTCAGGCCGATTCTTTTTTTATAAAAGATGATGTTGGCAACCAAAGGAACAATTACCGGTCTGGCGATTTCAGCACTGATTATTTACGGTTTCTGTTAAACCTGGCAAATGTTTCGGCCAGAAATCATATTATCTCGTTTTCAGCGGGGTATCAACAGGAAGTTGATCTGCAAGGCCCGTTGGGCATGAGTCCGGAACTGGATAACAGGTATGGAAAACAAAGACTGTTATTCAGTTTTCAATGGTTAAAAGCATCCCGGCTGGTAACCAAAAACAATTTGTTAAGTTCCAAAACAAAAACGGTTACTAAAAAGCGACAGTTCTCTTTCCGCACCGATCTGGAATATATTTTGGGCAACCTCGATCAATTTCCGCTGGAGAACAAACACCGGTTGGGTGCACATGCCTACCTTACTTATATGCCATCTACCACCAATGAAGTGGGTTTTATGATCCATACCTTTTATGGCCGCGATTATTTGAATATTCGTTTTGATGATATTGTTTTTATTGGGCAAGTGGGTTTGTATATGCGGATAAATAAAAAATGAGTGCATCAGATCACTGTTGCTTCAACCTGTCTTTCTCCTCTTCATTACCCAACGACCGGTTTCGGCTGTTCTTTACTTTATCGTTGCCGAAATTATGCGTATAGGTAAGCTTTACGGCAGGGTGGGTAAATATTAACTCTCCTTTTGCGATCAGGTTTATGTCGGGCTGATTGATCTCTGGCCTGAAAATAAGTGTGTTGAAAATATTGACCCAGTTTAACCGTACCGTAGATTTTATTTTGGTGAGTTTCTTTTGCAAACCCGCATCAAACGAACCAAACCCGCCCGATCTATAGATGCCAAATAAACCGGCAGCGCGGTAAAAGCCCGAAAGCGCTAAGGTAAAATCTTTGGGAAGAATAAAATTCTGCTGGCCCGACAAATTAAAACTCTTATTGTCAATTGAAAGGACGGTACCATTGTACAAGCCTTTTATTTGTTGAAAACTGCCGCTCACATTAAGCTGCATGTTCCACCATTTTGTAAAAGTAACCGGTAACATCAGGCTAATGGTAACCGTTTGCCTGTTATCCTGATTGGCTGCCGCCAGCGTTTGTTTATTGGTTGCTGAATCAATTTCTGGTGTAAAATTGGTAATGGGGTCGGCCTCGTAGCTATAGGCCAGCGACAAAATTTTACTTTTATAAGTATAACTCAGGTTTACATTATCACTGATAGAAGGTTGTAAACCCGGGTTGCCCGAAAAAAAGGTATTAGGGTCCATGAAAATAACAAATGGCGCCAGGTTCCAGAATGTGGGGCGCGTGATCCTTCTGCTATAGGAAAAATTAACGGTATTATTGTCGTTGATGGTATGCGATAAAAAGAAGCTGGGAAACAGGTTGCCATAATGCCTGTCTACAATATTTTTTACCTTCTCGGTGCCCAGGTTTGAATTGGTGTATTCATACCGCAGGCCGAATTTCATATTGGTTTTTTTGTTGGTTATCCAGCGTAAGGAAGAATAGGCGGCAATAATACTTTCATCGAGGTCGTACCTGGCTGTTAACAGCTCGTCGGTTGTCCAATCTGCGCCCTGTAATCGTTCTATTTTAACATCGTTGTTAAAATGCGAGATGGTGGTTTTGGCGCCGGCTTCCCAAAATAATTCCTTGCTTAAGTTTTTGGTATAGTCAAGAGCTGCTATCCAAACATGAATAGGGGTTGATTTATTGCTGTTTACTTCTTCTTCTCTGATAAAATGGTTGTTGGCATCATAGTAAGAATTGACATAGGTAACCGGATTTTGATCGTTGTAATACATGTAATCGAGGTTAACTGCCAGCTTATTCCCTTCTTTATAAGTTTGCTGCAGGTTTACATTAACATCGTAGCTGGAAGTAGGGTGGTTTTCATGAATCAACAGATCTACGGTAGTATCCAGCTGTTGATTGGTAAAGGCCTGCGAATTATTTTCGGCATCCATGATCCAGCGGCGGTTATAAATAGTTACCAGTCCGCCGATGATTGTTTTTTTATTCAGTTCATAGTCAAGCCCAATTTTACCATTGTGTATATCTTCGAAGGGATGCCTTGTTGATGCGGTATAGTTTTCCAGGAATATTCCCTGGTTGGTAGCTGCATGATACAAAGAAAAATATTGGGGAATGTCGGTTAGGTTATAGGAATAATCTCCGTACAGGTTTATTCTGCCTTTGCGGTGATTGAAATTAATGCTGCCTGCTGCAATGGCGCCTCTGCCGTAACCTGCGGTAAGCGCGTACGAACCATTGGTGCCGTACTGGGTGGTTTGTTTTAGAACGATATTAATATAACCGGCATTTCCTTCGGCATCCAGCGAGGCTGGCGGAGTGGTGATCAGTTCAATTTTTTCAATTTTGTCAGCAGGCATGCCGGCCAGCATTTGTACCACTGCAGTCAAAGGCATCCGTGATATTTTGCCATTCATCATAACCACTACTCCATCTTTCCCGTTAATAGACACCGAATTGTTTTGTCTGTCAACCAGTACACCGGGCGAACGTTCCAGTACATCGAGGGCAGTGGAACCTGATGCAGTAATATTGCTGGCAACGTTAATCACCAGTCTGTCGATGGTTTGTTCAATAAGCGGTTTTTTTGCGGTAATGGTTACATGAGACAGATTAGCTTCTGCCTGCGAAAGCCTTAATGGAGATAACTCGATGTTTTCATTTTTTGCAATAAAAACGGCTGAATAAGCCTGCTTATAACCAATGTAGGTGGAAGCAACCAGGTAACTGCCCGATGCAACCTTATCAAAACTGAACCTTCCTTCTTTGATGGTCATTATACCTTTAATAAGGGATGAGTCGGTAGCGTTGAGTAACATCACACTGGCATTCATCAGCGGTTCACCATTGTTATTAACCACTACACCCCGCACCTTTAATTGTGCAGAAAGAAAATAACCTGGCAGCAGGCTGAATAAAGTCAAAGCAAGTAGTTTGTGGGCCATAGAGCAACATTTTAACAGTCAATAGGAAGAGCTGTTAACAGAGAGTATGTTGTATTGCTTTGATAGAGGAAGGAAATGTGTAAGATTGGAATTGCAGCAAAATTATAAATAAATTTACAATTATCGCTGGCATGTCAGCAACAACCAGTCCGTTCTTTCAATGTTTGGGCAGCATTTAACTTAATGTCGCGAAAACTTCAGCTAAATGCTGAAAACTTATAAGGATTGGAACGTAAGTCACTTAAAATGCCGCATTTGTAACTTACTATGCCGCATTTTGACTCAACAATGGAGCGCATGTAATAAACTATGAGGCATTTAAAACCAACAATGCTCCAACCTGAGTTACTTTGGTGTATATCGATATAACATTGACTCATACCTGTATAACATTGGAGCATATCTAACGTACTTTGCACTAATGTGCTGTACTTATTTGCTTAAGTTACTTACTTATGCACCAAAGTAACGTACTAGCGCTGCATAGTTGGTTACAGATGATCTGTAGTAAAAGATTGGTAAAATATTTTCAGTTGTAAACGAGACTGAATAACATCGGGTAATTGAATAACGTATCACTTACACTGCATTGTTAGTTTGTGATGAAATATAATGAATGCTGAATGCAACAAGATGCGAAAAAAGTTAGTATTTTTATTTTTGAAAGCCGTTAACCCAATGCCAAATTTATACATGATAGCTGGTTGCAATGGTGCAGGAAAAACAACCGCCAGCTTAACCATTCTCCCCGAAATTTTAAAGGTCAAAGAATTTGTAAATGCAGATAGCATAGCTGCAGGCTTATCGCCGTTTAATGTGGATGGCGTGGCGTTTGAGGCAGGGCGAATTATGCTGCAAAGAATTCAGCAGTTAATGGAAGAAAAAGAAGATTTTGCGTTAGAAACCACCCTGGCTACCCGAAGTTATGTATCGTTAATAAAACAAGCCCGGGCAAAGGGGTATATCATTAAGCTGCTTTATTTTTGGTTGACGTCCCCTGAGTTTGCAAAACAACGGGTAGCGAAAAGAGTAAAACAAGGCGGTCATAATATTCCTGATGAGGTGATAGAACGGAGGTATTACCGGGGAATATCCAATCTGATGAATTTA
>CBIMFG010000251.1:0-6339 GCA_966243125.1 uncultured Niastella sp. | reverse complement strand
CTGTGGAAACAGGGTGAGCAGTAATAGAAGTAACCACTAAAAGTCCTCCTCATCGTCATCGAAACCGCGGTCGTTGAAGAGATCAAGGTCTTTGAACTCATCATCAAGGCCCAGGTCGTCGTCATCGTCGCCGCCTTTGCCTTTTTTACCTGCTCCGCCGCCACTGCTGCCACCGCTACTGGCTTTTTTTCCTTTTGATTTGGGTAGATCAAATTCTTCAAAGTCAGGGTCCCAGTTGTCATCTTCTTCCGGTTTGTCCCAATCATCTACTTCATCATCCAGATCATCATCGTCATCATCATCGTCGTCACCCTCTTCATCGGATTTCTTAGAAGAAGCTTTACCTGCTGCTTTCTTAGCGGTCTTCGGCGTTTCTAACTCTTCATCTTCCATGTCTTCATCATCCTCATCTTCTTCCTTCTTTGGTTTTGATGAGGCTTTTTTCGGAGTTTCCTTAGAAGACTTTGGTGCAGAGTCTCCGCCGGTCTTTTTTTCCTTGTCAGATTTTGCTGCCATTGTCTGGTAAGATTGTGGTGTAAAATTTCAGCGAATTTTTTAATTCGCCAATTTTTTTAGAATGTTTTTTGTCTCAAAAAATCCGAAGTGAAAACTACTGAATTTCTATCAATTGTTCACGTCCCGGACCATTTGAAATATAATTTATATTAACTCCAAGATATGAATTAATAAACGATACATATTCCGTCATAGTTGCGGGCAATTCACCAGCCAACTTGAACTTATCTGTCGCTGTTTTCCAGCCCTTAAAGCTTTTCAGCTCAGGGGTAATTTCCACTCTTGTCATTTGGAAAGGAACTTCTTTAGAACTCTTGCCATTAACCATGTAAGACGTACATACTTTTAGCTCATCAAAAGCGTCCAGTACGTCTGCTTTTGTCATAACCAGTTTAGTTACGCCATTCACCATACAGGCAAAATTCAAGGCTACCAGGTCAATCCAGCCACAACGTCTGGGGCGACCAGTAGTAGCACCAAATTCATTACCAATTTTGCGTAATTCTTCACCAGTCTCATCGTGCAACTCGGTTGGGAAAGGTCCGCTACCAACACGCGTACAATAAGCTTTTGTTACGCCTATTACGTCTTTTATTTTTTGGGGCGCTACACCTAAACCGGTACATACGCCGGCCGAAATAGTGTTTGATGAAGTTACAAAAGGAAATGTTCCAAAATCAACATCGAGCATACTTCCTTGTGCACCTTCGGCTAAAACTTTTTTGCCCTGGCTGATCTTGTCATTGATGAAATATTCACCATTAACGATCTTGAACTCTCTCATAAATTCAAGCGCTTCGAAAAACTCCTCTTCCCAGGCAGTAATATCCTCATGGAAGTTGAGACTATCGAGCATCTTTTGATGCTTCAGGCGCAAGCGAATATATTGAGTGGTGAAACTTTTATCTAACAGATCGCCTACGCGTAAACCGTTACGTCCTGTTTTATCCATGTAAGCAGGTCCAATCCCTTTCAGGGTAGAACCGATCTTATCATTTCCTTTAGATAATTCAGACGCTTTGTCCAATGCACGGTGCGTTGGCAATATCAAATGCGTTCTTTCTGAAATAAATAAATTTTTCCGGTAGTCAATACCAAAAGCTTTCACGGTTTCACACTCCCTTCTTAAAGTTACCGGGTCTAATACAACCCCATTACCAATCAGGTTAACTGTATTCTCATGAAAAATACCGGATGGAATTTGATGGAGAACAACTTTCTTTTCGTTTACATATAACGTATGGCCTGCATTGGGACCTCCCTGAAAGCGGGCAATAACATCATAATTGGGAGCAAAATAGTCCACGATCTTGCCTTTGCCTTCATCGCCCCATTGAAGACCTAATAAAACATCAACCATTATTAAATATTTGAATAATTTGCAAACGGGGGCAAAAATAGGATTTGAAAGCCAAAAACTAAGGAAAAATCATGAGTAGTGAGTGGTGAGTAGTGAGTTGACTCGCTATTTTTCAGACTCCTGAGCTTTCAGACAGCCTCCTTCACCATTCACCTTTCACCATTCTTCTTTATTGTTGTTCCGTATCGTATCTGTCAACTGTTTCAATACCAGGCAGTTTCTTCAAACTGTCTACCAAATCATCCAGCTCCTCTTTATCATGCACATACACCCTGATATTCCCGTGAAACAAACCTTCCCGGGCCTCAATGGTCATGGCGTTGATATTGATCTTCATTTCGCCCGATATTAAATTGGTGATCTTGTGAATTACACCCACATCATCCAGCCCCACTATTTTTAAACCAGTAAGGAAGGAGATCTCTTTATTTTTTGCCCATTTTGTTTTTACAACCCGGTGTCCGTAGTTGGCCAGCAAACGAGCCGCATTAGGACAATTGGTGCGGTGTATGGTTAATCCCTTGCCGGTACTCACAAATCCAAATACGTCGTCGCCAGGAATAGGTTTACAACAATTAGCCAGGTTATATACTATTCTGTCGCTGCTTTCGCCAAAGATGATCAGTTCGGCATCTTTCTTCGGCATTGTGTGAGCAGAATGTTCCACCTTGGGTTCAGGACGAATAGGCTTAGGTGGTTCCAGTTTATCGCCCAGCACATTGAATTCTGCCAGCTCCTTCAGGTCAATGGCCTTTACTGAGATCTGGTAATACAGATCGAGCGGTGAGGGTAATTTATAAAAGGAGGCTAATATATCTACATTATGCTGGTTGAAGGCCGCTCCCATGTTCTCCAGCTTGCGCTGCAGCACATACTTCCCTTCATCGGCCACTTTTCTTTTTTCTTCTTTTAACGCATCCTTGATCTTACTCTTCGCCTTGGCAGTAACCACAATATTCAGCCAGTCTTCGTTTGGCTTTTGTTTGGAAGAGGTAATGATCTCTACCTGGTCGCCACTTCGCAGCTTATGACTCAGGGGCACCAGCTTGTGGTTTATTTTGGCGCCTATACATTGCGAACCCACCACGCTGTGGATGGCAAAAGCAAAGTCAAGGGCGGTACTATCAACCGGCAGCATTTTTACATCGCCCTTGGGCGTGTATACATATATTTCTTCAGCCAGGAAGCTGGTCTTGAAATCGTGCAGAAAATCTATGGAATCGCTATCCTGGTTATTGAGTACTTCGCGAATTTGCTGGAACCATTTATCAAAGCGGTTCTCATCGGCCGTGCCTTCTTTATATTTCCAGTGGGCCGCCAACCCCTTCTCGGCTATCTCGTTCATGCGGCGGGTGCGCACCTGAATTTCAACCCATTTACCCTGGGGGCCCATTACAGTAGTATGCAGGGCCTCGTATCCGTTCGATTTGGGATTGCTCAGCCAGTCACGCAACCGTTCGGGGCTGGGCGTATATTCATCAGTAATAACAGAATAAACCTTCCAGCAGCCTTCTTTTTCCTGTTCCAGGGGGATATCTAAAATAACCCTGATGGCAAACAGGTCATACACTTCCTCAAAGGCCACCCCTTTCTTTTTCATCTTATTCCAGATGGAGTGGATGCTTTTCGGCCGGCCATATATCTCAAACTGATACCCGGTTTTATCGAGTTTCTCTTTAATTGGTTTAATAAATTCATTGATGTACCTCGACCGCTCCCGCTTGGTTTCTGCCAGTTTACGGGCAATTTCTTTATAGGCGTCCGTTTCCATGTACTTCATCGCCAGGTCTTCCAACTCGGTCTTGATGTTATACAAACCCATGCGGTGCGAAAGCGGCGCGTATACATACACTGTTTCGGAAGCTATCTTTAATTGTTTTTCCCGCTTCATACTGTCGAGCGTACGCATATTATGCAGGCGATCGGCCAGTTTAATAAGAATAACGCGGGGATCGTCGGTAAGGGTTAGTAAGATCTTTTTAAAGTTTTCCGCCTGCGCCGAGGCATTAACGTCAATTATATTAGAGATCTTCGTTAACCCATCTACAATGCGGGCTATTTCGGTCCCAAATTCCCGTTCAATATCTTCCAGGGTTACATCTGTATCTTCAACAGTATCGTGTAGGAGCGAACAAATGGTAGAACGTACGCCCAGGCCAATCTCTTCAATGCCTATGCGGGCTACGGCCAGGGGGTGAAGAATATAGGGCTCGCCGCTTTTTCGGCGCATGGTTTTATGCGCTTCGGCAGCCATTTCAAATGCCCTGCGCAGTAATTCTTTATCTCCCGGTTTTAATTTGGGTTTTAAAACACGTAACAGGGCACGATATTCGCGGAGAATCAGCTTTTTTTCCTGCTCTTCATTCAAATTATATTTCGGTATCACAGCAACAGAATCCATAGTTAACGAATTTACGTAAAAATGCCCTATGTTTGCACCCCCGAATTACATCTGAGTTCTCAGTTCGGGTTTCAGGTTCAATATATAAGTATTAATTGAGAACTGAAAAAAGCGCATGTGGTGAAATTGGTAGACACGTCAGACTTAGGATCTGATGCCGCGAGGTGTGGGGGTTCGAGTCCCTCCATGCGCACCAAAAAGCGGGTCATCTGTACAGGTGGCCCGCTTTTTTATTATATAGGCTATTAGGGGCTGACAAAAGTCATATGTGATACAGGTATTTATCATACGATGGATTGGTAAACTTGCTAACTTTATACGGCCTTAATACTTTATGTATGCAAACCATCCTTTTAGCGGTGGATTTTTCGCCCGCATCCCGCAATGCAGCTGTATTTGCAGCAGAACTGGCTAAATTATTACACACCAAACTACTCCTGTTCCATGCCTACATGCTCCCCACCCCCATTAGTGAGGTGCCCTACGCCATGGTTACGGTTGATAACCTGCAAAAAGAAAACGAGGAGTCAATAAGAAAAGAAGCCGGCTGGATCCACGACAATTACGGGCTGGAAGTGGAATGGCTGGTACGCATCGGGATCGCTTCTGACGAAATAAAAACCCTCACCAAAGAAAAAGACATTGGCCTTATTGTAATGGGCATGAAGGGCGCCGGCGGTTTAGATAAGATCATTGGCAGCACTACCATCAACGTTTCCCGCAAGGTAAAAGCACCCGTGCTGATAATACCGCACCATTCAGCCTATACCCCCGTAAAACATATTACTTACGCCAGCGATTTTTCTTATAAAACCAGTACCCGGCTGTTTAACCCGCTGGTGGAGCTGGCCCAGGCATATGGGGCAAAAACACACATTCTTTTTGTCCGGCAAGGCCACGGCGGCAATTCCGAGCAGGAGCTAACCGGCAAAAAAAGCAGCGAAATTATTTTTGAGGGGTGCGACCACGAATACGTCACCATCGAAGAACCATCTGTTAATCAAGGCATTAGCAAATATCTGCAACAATATTCCAGCGATTTACTGGTTATGGTAGCCCACAAACACACCTTTTTGGAAAGGGTTTTTTCGAAAACCCACACCACCGCAATGGCGTACGAAACCCATATTCCCCTGCTTATTTTGCAGGATAAAGATTAACGAATTATACACCCCTATTCGTTTTGACCGATTTCGATGTTTGCCTTACCTTTGCTGCCCAATTTAAAAAAAGCGCTATGGCAACAGTTACCAGAGAGAATATCGGACTGCTGAATGATAAGATTACCATTAAAGTAGCCGGTGCAGATTATCTGCCGTCATTTGAAAAAGCACTCAAAAATTATAGCAAACAAGCCAATATACCAGGTTTCCGCAAAGGCATGGTACCTACTGGCATGATCAAAAAGATGCATGGCCAGTCAGTATTTGCCGATGAGGTGATCAGAACTGTAGAAAAATCGCTCGGCGATTACATGCAAAGTGAAAAGCTGGAGATCTTCGCCCAGCCTTTACCGCTTGCTACAGACCAGGCTCCTAAATTAGACATGAATAACCCCACTGAGTATGTGTTTGATTTTGAAGTAGGGTTAAAACCAGCATTCAACGTAGCTGATCTTTCTAAAGAAAAAATGACCCGTTATAAAGTAACGGTAACTGAAGAAATGATCAATGAAGAAGTGAATCGTTTACAGGTGCGTCATGGCAAACTGGTTGATCGCGACGCAGTAGCTGAAGACGAGAACGTATTGAATGTAACCTTCACCGAAACCGATGCAAACGGCAACGAAGTTGAAGGCGGCATTAAAAAAGATAATTCCTTCCTGGTAAAATACTTTGCTGAGCCAGTTCGCAGCACTTTGACTGGTAAGAAAACAGGCGACGTATTTAACATTCAGTTGAATAAAGCCTTCGACGAAAAAGAAAGAGAATGGGTACTGAGCGACCTCGGCCTCGACAAACACGACGAAGCTGCTGCTGCTAAATTCTTCAACGTAGCCATTACTAAAGTAGGCCTGGTTGAAAAAGCAGAACTGAACGAAGAAACCTTCAAAGCCATTTAT
>CBIMFG010000250.1:0-6341 GCA_966243125.1 uncultured Niastella sp. | reverse complement strand
GGATATGTCGTTGCTGTTGGGCGCTGTTCCCCCCCGTTATACGCCCGTAGCTACCGACATTAAGGAAAATACAGAGATTGACCTGTATTTTGCCATGGCCCGCGGTTATCAGCAACAAGGCCTCGATATCACCGCCATGGAAATGACCAAGTGGTTCGATACCAATTACCACTACATTGTACCAGAGTTTACTGTCAACCAGCAATTCCGCATGCTGAGCGACAAACTGTTCAACGAGTTCAACGAATGTATACGCGTAACAGGCACTACGCCCAAACCGGTATTGATAGGGCCGGTATCGTACTTATTATTAGGGAAAGAAAAAGACAGCCAGCCCTTTGACCGGATAGATCTGTTAAAACAACTGTTGCCTGTTTATATAGAAGTATTGAAAAAGCTGGAAGAGAACGGCGCCATTTGGGTACAAATAGATGAACCTTTTTTGGTAACAGACCTTACTGATAAACAAAAGCAGGCATTTGAATTTGCGTATAAAGAAATACGTAAGCAATGCCCTGAGCTGAAAATACTGCTGGCCACTTACTTTGAAGGCTTACAGGAAAATACCAGTCTGGCGGTGAACCTGCCTGTATGCGCCCTGCATGTTGACCTGGTACGGTCGCCACAACAAATTGATGAGGTAGTAAAAGCCGCTCCACCCAAACTCTCTATTTCATTAGGCGTAGTAGATGGCCGTAATATTTGGAAGAATGACTACAGCAAATCACTCGCGCTGATAGAAAAAGCAAAAGCAGTTATCCCTGAAGAACGCCTGATGTTGGCGCCTTCCTGCTCATTACTGCATTCACCTGTTGACCTGGATGGTGAAACCGCGTTGGATGCTGAGATAAAAAACTGGATGGCCTTTGCCAAACAAAAGCTGAATGAAATAAATGAATTAAAGCAAATAGTGGCCGGCGATACAGCTTTGTTGAAGATAAACGCTGCTGCCATTGAAAGCCGCCGTAATTCAACCCGCATACATAAACAAGCGGTAAAAGACCGTACGGCTGCTATTAAAGATACCGATGTAACCAGGAATAGTGAGTTTACTGTTCGTCAGCAGATACAACAGCAGCGGTTTCAGTTGCCATTGTTCCCCACTACAACCATTGGATCGTTCCCACAAACAGAAGAGATCCGCCAGTTGCGTGCTAAGTTGAAAAAGGGTGACCTTACCCAACAGCAATACGAATCGGAAATTGAAGAAGCCACCATCTCAGCCATTCGTGTGCAGGAAGAAATTGGGTTGGATGTACTGGTACATGGCGAGTTTGAGCGTAATGACATGGTGGAATATTTTGGCGAACAACTCAATGGTTATGTGTTCACCAGGAACGGTTGGGTACAAAGCTATGGCAGCCGTTGTGTGAAGCCGCCGGTTATTGCCGGCGATGTAAGCAGGGCCAGTGATATGACCGTTAGGTGGAGCACATTTGCCCAGGCACAAACCAACAAGCTGATGAAAGGCATGTTGACCGGACCCGTAACCATTTTGCAATGGTCGTTTGTAAGGGACGATCAGCCAAGGTGGCAAACAGCCTTTCAAATTGCGCTGGCCATAAGAGATGAAGTGGTGGCACTGGAAAAAGCAGGCATTAAAGTGATACAAATTGATGAGCCTGCCATACGCGAAGGATTGCCATTGAGAAAGAAAGATGGCCCGGCATACCTGGAATGGGCGGTAAAAGCATTCCGTATATCGGCCAGTGGCGTACAGGATGAAACCCAGATCCACACCCATATGTGTTATAGCGAGTTCAACGATATTATGGAGCACATTGCCAAAATGGATGCCGATGTGATCACCATTGAAACAAGCCGTTCGCAAATGGAGTTGCTGGAAGCTTTTGCCCGGTTTAAATATCCCAACGAAATAGGGCCCGGTGTGTACGATATTCACTCACCACGGGTACCCACAGTAGAAGAAATGGCCCATTTGCTGGAGAAAGCTGCGGCTTTATTACCGGTTAAAAACCTATGGGTAAATCCTGACTGCGGATTAAAAACCCGCCGCTGGACAGAAACCATTGCTGCCTTGAAAAACATGGTGCAGGCCGCTCAACAGGCGAGGGAGAAAGCAATTGAACCGGCTTTAGTTTAGTTAAGACCATTTTCATTTAAAGTTTCAGTTACAAGTTACAGGTTTCAGGTTGCAGGTCTCAGGCCTTGTAACCTGAAACCTGTAACCGCTTTATATTTACAAATTACATTTACAGATGACTATTGAACAAAAGATCCAGGCATCCGAAACCCGCATCTTTAAAGCCGTTTTCCCCAACACCACCAACCATTACGATACCTTATTTGGCGGAACTGCCATGGCGTTGATGGATGAAGTAGCGTTCATTTGCGCCACCCGTTTTGCCCGCAAACGAATGGTAACAGTTAGCTCAGATAAAATAGACTTTACCCGCCCCATACCAGCCGGCACCATCATTGAGCTGATTGGCAAAGTGATTCATACCGGTAAAAGCAGCGTGCGGGTACTGGTTGAAATATATATTGAAGAAATGTATTCAGATGGCCGGGAACGAGCCATCAGTGGCACATTTACGTTGGTTGCGGTAGATGAACACAAACGGCCGGTGGCCATTTTGTAGCGCAAAGCGGGGTGTTAGACCAAAAAGTACTAATATGAGGGTTTCTTTAACAATTCGTAGACAAAATTTTATCAATTTTAAGCTATGAAACCCATTAATTTGTTAAAAGTTAAATTGCCCCATGAATTGCACCCGTTTTTATAGATCCCTGATTGTTCTGGCTTTACTTTTTTCCGGTTTAGGGGCCGGCTATGCACAACAGATTGATTCAATGGTGAACCTGTATGGAGAAAGATATCCGCAGGAGAAGATCTATGTTCACTTTGATAAACCGGCTTACAATACCGGTGAAACCATCTGGTTTAAATCATACCTGTTTGCCGGTATTGTGCCATCACCCATCAGCAAGAACTTTTATGCTGAACTGCTCGATCAGCAGGGCAAGGTGTTGCAACAGAAGATCCTGCCTATTTATGAAGGTTCTTCAGCCGGGAGTTTTGACCTGCCAGCCACTTTACCATCTACAGTTGTTTTCAGGGCCTATACAACCTGGATGCTGAATTTTGATACCACCTTTATCTTCAGCAAAACCATCCGCATTCTGAATAAAACAGGTGCGGCTGCAACTTCTGCTACCCCTGCCGCCACCACCGGCGCTAAAACAACGGCTGCCAAACAACCTGCCGCCTCAACAACAACAACCAGCAATCCGGCCCCCGCCGTTACCCTCCGTTTCTTCCCCGAAGGGGGCGACCTGGTAACCGGGCTGGAGTCGGTAGTAGCCGTGAAAGTAACCGATGAATTTGGGTTACCCGTATCCGCACAAGGGGCTATAAAAGATGGAGCAACTACGGTGGCCACCTTTGGTACGGTGCATGATGGCATGGGCCGTTTTACCATAGAACCTCAGGCTGGTAAAACCTACATTGCTGAATGGACAGATGAAAAAAAGCAAACGCATAAAACGCCATTGCCGGCAGCCAAACAAACAGGGGTAACCTTACAATGCGCCCCTACCGGTAGCCGCGAGGCATTTATAATAAGAAGGTCACAGGATGCAACAGACGATTTAAAGACCTTGTATCTGCTGGGTTACTTCAACTCACAGGTGGTATACAAAGCCCGGTTAAACCTGACGCAGAATTTTATGGTGAGTGGTTCCATTCCCCTGGAAGGTATTCCCACCGGTATGTTACAAATGACCTTGTTCGATGCAAACTGGAGGCCGGTTGCCGAGCGTATTACTTTTGTAAACAAAGAAGATTATTTCTTTACCACCCGCGTAGTGCCCATTACAAAGAGCACCGCAAACCGCGCAAAAAATACCCTGGTGATCGATGTGCCAGATACACTGAAATCGAACCTCAGCATAGCAATAACTGATGCGGGATTAACCAAAGCCGACCCCGATGCGGATAATATTGTATCGCATTTGTTATTAAGCGGCGATCTGCGTGGTTATATTCACAATCCTTACTATTATTTAACTGGTAACGACGATACCGTTCGTTCGCACCTTGACCTGGTAATGTTGACCAATGGCTGGCGCCGGTTTAAATGGGAAGACCTGGCCGCCGGTAAATTGCCGGTTATAAAATACCCGCGCGAGAATTATCTATCGCTCAGCGCAACTTTAACCGGCGTGCTGCCTAACCAGGTGCCCAAGAATACACAGATCAACGTGTTTCTGCAGGCAAAGGATTCTTCGCGGCAGTTGTTCTTTTTAACAATTGATTCAACAGGTAAATTTCAACAGGATGGGCTGGTGTTCTTTGATACTGTAAGCGTGTTTTACCAGTTTAACAACAACAAGTACCTCGCTAACAAATCCGTTGTAAACTTCAGCAACGGAACGCATAAGAATCCTTTTTTGATTAAACCCGATTCGGCCTGGCGTGTGCCGATGCCTATTGATACCAGCCTGTTGAACAGAGGTAAGTTTTTTGCCAGCGAAGCAGATCGGTTGAAACCTGAGCTGGAGAAAAAAGTAAAAACGCTGGAAACCGTTACGGTAAAGGCAAGAACCAAATCCAAGCAACAGGTAATGGATGAGCGCTATACCAGTGGTTTGTTCTCGGGCGGCGATGCTACCTCATTTGATCTTACGGATGATGTGGCGGCAATGGGTGCTATGAACATCTTCACCTACCTGCAGGGCCGGGTAGCCGGTTTGCAGATAACTACCGGTGGGCAAACCTCGTTACAATGGCGGGGCGCTACGCCTTCGCTGTTTTTAAATGAAATGCCGGTTGATGTATCGGCTATTGAAAATATTCCGGTTACCGATATCGCGTATGTAAAAGCATTCCGTCCGCCATTCTTTGGTGCGGTAGGCGGCGGCGCCGGTGGTGCTATTGCCATCTATACTAAGAAAGGCGGTGATGTTACATCCAACACCTCTAACGTGGGCGGAATGGATAAAAGCAAGCTCACCGGTTATTCGGTTCCCAAAGAGTTTTATTCACCCGATTACAGCAAGGAAGTAACCAATGCCGACCTGCCCGATATTCGTCCTACCTTATTGTGGCAGCCTTATATTCTTACCGATAAAAACAATCATAAAATAAACCTCACCTTCTACAACAACGATGTATCAAAACGCATTCGCATTGTACTGGAGGGGATAAATGAAGAAGGACAACTGACGAGGGTAGAGAAGATTATTGAATAATTTAAGTTACTTTGATAAAATAAAAATGCCTCACTTGTTAGTGGGGCATTTTTAGCTTCAGGCTATAAGCCGCAAGCTGCAAGCAAATACAGGCTGAAAGCCGAAAGGTTAAAGCCCCAAGCAATACACCTCTGCGCGGTATCGGGCCTCCCCTCAACGCTATTTAACTCTATCAACCTACCTGCTTTATTCCTCTAATCTTCTTCTGCCTTGTCAACGTATTAACTTGTCAACTCGTCAACTGGTCAACAGATCAACTAGTTCCTTAAGATCGTAATCGTCTTATTCGCATCATGCCCCTTAATAGCCGTTGAACTTCGAATACATTTCCATCATAGTGATTGCAAAGTGCATGGCATCGCCTTCCTGCTGCGTAATAAATCCATCAATGATCAACGTATCGCTGTCGCTCATGGGTTCAATTTCGAAGGTATAGTTGTAAGACAGCTTAGGATTGGGTTTGGTGATCTCCAGGTCGTAAAACGACTTATGATCGTAGGTAAGAAACAATGTAACATTGCTGTATTGCTTGCTCATGGTATCCTGAGTAGTGCCATCCAGGATCTTTCTTAATGGGGTTGAATCTGACGACATCATCCACACACTATCAAAGATCACTTCTTTGGGGTCATCGGCCAGGTATACCTGCATTTTTTTTACAATGGAATCGTCTGTGTTTTTAAAAACTATGGTATCATAACCGGCAGGCTTGGGTTTTTGTCCGAACCAGAAGTACATACCAACGCCAATAATGACCATGATCAGTAAAATTATCCATGTTCCGCGCATATAGATGAGTTGTGGTTAGCGACAATAATTCATTTAAGGTACCCAATCCTTTGCAATTAGCATGCCTTGATGTCATGAAAATATTTTGGTAATACCGGGGCGGTGTTTCGCCTATCTTTGGTTACAATAGGTTCAATTATGAAGATCGCTGATATCATTGCTTTGTTGGAAGCCGTAGCGCCACCCTCGTTACAGGAAAGCTATGACAATGCCGGTTTACTAACCGGTCACCCTGGCTGGGCCTGCACCGGCGCACTTTGTACCCTTGATGCAACTGAAGAAATAGTAAACGAAGCCATACAGCGTGGTTGTAACCTGGTAGTGGCGCATCACCCCAT
>CBIMFG010000249.1:0-6346 GCA_966243125.1 uncultured Niastella sp. | reverse complement strand
TGGCTTTCTTTTACACTAATCTGCTTGAATTCTATCCCCCTGCGGTGAAAGGTGATACGCTTGTATTTCCCATTTATTTGCCAAAAGATTTTCGTGCGCCGTTTGTTGATCCGCTTACTGCCACAGGTCCTGCAGTGCTGGAAATTTTTTCCAATCCCAATAGGTATGCAGGTAAGTCCTTGCCGGTAATTGGCGATATTATCTCACCCCAGGAGAGGGTTGATACTTTTAATCAGGTTACAGGTAAGAAGGCTGAATACAGTTCTGCATTCACGCGGGAAGAGTTACTTCGTCATTTTCCGGAATTTAGTTCAAATGAGATCTTAGTGCGTGAGATTTTGGGGATGGTAGAATATGCAGTTGAATATGACTATTTCGGAAAAGACCGCGACCTGCTGTGGAGCCGGCAAATAAATCCCAACACACTTAGCTGGGAACAATTTCTGCGTACAACTGGTTGGAAAGGTGAAAAACTTTCGTATTGATTCGAACCAGCCTTTAGCTCATTTCTTTATCAATATACGAAGTGCGTTTTGTGTCTCTTACAACTGCATATACAATTAGTGAGATGAGAATACATCCCGTAACATACCAGTAAAACAGCGACTCATTGCCGGTCTTCTTAAAGTATAAGGCAATATATTCAGCCGTACCACCAAAGATGGCAACGGTAAGCGCGTAAGGTAATCCTACTCCCAGCGCTCTTACTTTGGCAGGAAACAATTCTGCTTTCACCACGGCATTAATGGACGTATAGCCGCTAATGATGATCAGCGCGGTTAATATCAGAAAAAACGCACCCCACTCGGTAGTTGTTTTACTGATGGCTGTAAGAATTGGTACTGTACATATAGTGCCCAAGATACCAAAACCCAGCAGCAGCGGTTTACGTCCTATTTTATCACTCAGCATGCCAAACAACGGTTGTATACACGCGTACATCAGCATTAACCAGAAGGTTAGTTGGGTAGAGCTTTCTTTGCTGAGATGTACCGTATTTACCAGGAATTTTTGCATATAGGTGGTATAGGTATAAAAGGCCAGTGTTCCACCCATGGTAAGACCTACAACCGTAAGCACTGCACGCGGATGTTCTTTTAATAATGTGATAACAGAGCCGCGTTTGGCATCCTTTTTCTCCACCACAATTGTCTCCTGCATATGCCTGCGAATGATCAATGCAAACAATGAAAGGGCTGCGCCAATTACAAAAGGGATCCGCCAGCCCCAGTTGTGCAATTGTTCAGAAGTAAGGAATATCTTTTGCAGCAACATTTGTACACCCAGCGCAATAAGCTGGCCACCTATAAGGGTGACATACTGAAAGCTGGAATAGAAACCACGTTTATTCGCCGTAGAGATCTCGCTTAGATAGGTAGCGGAAGTACCATATTCTCCGCCCACGCTAAGACCCTGTAACAACCGGGCCGTAAGCAGAATAAGAGGGGAAAGAACACCCGCCGCAGCAAAGGAAGGCGCCAGCGCTATCATAAGACTACCTGCCGACATCAGCAAAACAGAGAGCGTCATAGAGGTTTTACGTCCGGCCCGGTCTGCAATACTGCCAAATAACCAGCCACCTATTGGCCGCATTAAAAAACCTACGGCAAAGATGGCGGCAGTATCCAGCAACTGTGCGGTAGGGTTACCTTTGGGAAAGAATACAGGCGCGAAGTACAACGCAAAGGCAGCATAGGCATACCAGTCGTACCACTCCACCAGGTTACCGATAGACCCTGTAAAGATTGCTTTCAGCCGTTTTGCCGTATCGTGCTTTTCAGTATTTGTGGTGTTCATAGTTTGCTGTAGGTGCGTGCTTTCAAAAGCAACTTATATAGAACAAACATCCTATCCCTTCTGAACACACCACGTAGTCATGCACCGCATATTCTGCACGTTGGTGGTTTTAATGGGTTCGTATAATTGGCCAAGTTGGCTGGTATATTGTAGCAACACCTGTTCACTAACTAAAAAGCGTTCTGAGCCATCGGGCAGTAAATAGCGGTCATTGCCTAATGGCTTTACCAGGTGCTCAATTCCAATGTCCGATGCCAGCCGGGCAAAGAAGTACCCGCCTGGCTTTAATACCCGGAACATGGCTTGCACCATGGTGTGAAAATGCTGAGCATCCCTTGCAAAGTGCAATACCGCACTGCTGATAACCAGGTCAAATGTGGCATCGGTAAAGGGTAAATTTTCTGCTGCACAAACTATGAAATTTTCCAGGGAATTATGTGGCGCCAATGCGGCTGATAATTCTTTTACTGCATCAACGGCGTGTGGTTGCGGGTCAACCCCAAAGACCTCGTACCCGTTACGTAAAAAGTAAACCATATTGCTCCATTGCCGCAACCTGCATCCAGTACCTTTTTACAGTTGTCGTAACGGCCTTTTAGTAATTGGTCAAACAGATAAATGTCGATATTGCCGTAAGCTTGTTGAAGATTGTTTTGCATGTGCGTAAAAGAAATTATTTACCAGATCCTGATTTGTTTAGCAGTATCGAGGTACATCAACTGGCCGGGTTTTACATTAAATGCTGAGTAAAAAGCCGGGTTGTTCATGAGCGGGCCATTCACGCGCCACATGGGTGGCGAATGGGGATCGTTGTTTATCCAGTAGCGCAAATACTCGTCTTTCATTTTTACCCGCCAGATGTGGGCTACTGAAATGAAGAATCGTTGCATAGGTGTAAACCCGCCGATCTTTGTGGTATCCTGTCCCTGTTTTGTCATTTTAAACGCATCGAGCGCTACGGCCACGCCGCTTATATCCGCTGTATTTTCTCCTACGGTAAGCGCGCCTTTTACATGAACACTGTCAAGTACGGTGAAGGTATTGTACAGGTCAATAACCTGTTTGGTTTTAGCTTTGAACTTTTCGTAGTCCTGCGGTGTCCACCAGTTTTTTACATTTCCGTCTTTATCAAACTGTGCTCCCTGGTCATCAAAAGTATGCGTCATTTCATGGCCTATAACCATGCCAATACCGCCATAGTTAAGCGCGTCATCGGCGTTATTGTCAAAATAAGGCGGCTGCAGTATTCCGGCAGGAAACACAATTTCATTGGCGAAAGGATTGTTATACGCGGTAACCGTGGATGGAGTAGTGAACCATTCTGTTTTATCAACAGGTTTGCCAACTTTTGCCAGGTTATATTGAAAGTTGTTGGCAGCTGCGGATATTACATTCTCAAAATATTTATTCTTCACAATAGTTACCTGGCTGTAATCGCGCCATTTGTCGGGGTAGCCGATCTTTTTGGTAATGGCAAATAATTTCTCCTTGGCTTTTTGTTTGGTGCTGTCACTCATCCAGTTTAACTGGTCAACCCGGTTTGAAAAGGCCTTTTGCAAGTTATTCACCAGCTCCAGCATCCGCGTTTTAGCCGACTCGGGAAAATAGAGTTTTACATACAGTTGTCCCAGCAGCTGCCCCAGCTGGTTATCAACCGAGCCGGCCATGAGTTCGCCACGTGTTTTTTGCATGGCCTGACCCGTTAGCGCTTTGTTGTATTCAAAGGATGCATTTACAAATGGCTTACTCAGGTAATCTGCATAACTACTAACATAAAATGCTTTCATGTATGTTTTCCAATCTGCAAGCGGAATTGTTTTCAGCAGCGCATTTACTTTGTCGTAATAACCCGGTTGGGCCACATCCAGCGAATCTATGGTGGCGCCCAGGGTTTTGAAATAAGCCGGCCAGCCTATGTTGCTATGTTTTTTATTGAGATCAGCCAGGGCTGTTTTATGAAAATTGCCTTTTATATCCCGTGTTTCAATATTGGTTTTGTGTGAAGCCGCCAGTTGTTTTTCAATATTGTAAACCAACGCCGCGTTTTTTTGCGCCAATGCCACATCGCTTCCTGTTAACGTAAAAAGATCTGTGAGGTATTTTTTATAGGCCTGTTGAACAGAAACGCTGGCAGAGTCAGTTTTGAAATAATAATCCCTGTCGGGCATGCCAATACCTGCCTGAACAATATGCCCCATATTCATGCTGCTGTTTTCCTGATCGGGCAAAACCTGAAAAGCAATAAGGGATGTGTTTGACAATTTGGTTTCTTCTGCCATGAAGGTGATCAGATCAGCAATATTGTTGATGCCATCGATCCGGCTTAACCCGCTTTTCAGTGGTTCAAAACCGCGTTGGTTAATGGTAGTGGTATCCATTCCGGAGGCAAAGAAGTCGCCGATCTTTTGTTCCAGGCTGCCCGGTGTGTTGTTGCTTTTTGATACGCTATCCAGAATGCCTTGCAATTTGAGGCGCTGCTGATAGTTCATAAACCGGTAGGCACCCACACCCGACTGACTGGCCGGTATTTGGGCAGTATCGTACCATTTAGCATTTATATAATTAAAAAAATTATCTCCCGGCTGGCGGGTTGAATCTATCCCTTCAATAGCAATGAAAGGCTTTTCGGTAGTACTTGCTGTTTGGCAGGCTGCAAAAGAAGCCGAGGCGATAGCTATCAAAAACCATTTTTTCATATCGATTAGGTTGGTGACGAAACGAGGTTGGTAAATGATAAAGATATCATTTCTGGTTTATAATTAATGAACAGTCTTTTGTAATTGTATCATGGCATCGCCGTATCGCTTGCCTAATTTTTGAGCCGATGGCGTATCGAAATGAAGATGATCGCCTTTATCAGTAAGCTCTTTTGCCGAAACCACAGCCGTGTAGGGCACCAGTTTGGGTAGTTGATGTAGCACCGGGTTTATAAAATTCTGTTTGTTAAAATAGCCGATCTCTCCCGCAACAAAAGGCAGTTTGGGATTATTGAATTGGGTTCGTAAACGGGTTATCAATGTTTTTAATTTTTCGAGATATACAAGCGCATGGGCGGAGTCGTTGTCGGATTCGCCCTGATGCCACAGCACGCCTTTTAATTGTCCGCCCTTTTGCAGGGCAATCTTTACACGGGCAATAGCTTCGTCATAGGGATGCCAGTTTCCGTAGGCGGCGCCGGGTTCCCAGGCACTTATGGGGGAACCACCCACCGCACAGGGAATTAATGCGATCTTAATGTGCTTATGGTTGCCAAGCATTTCTTTGGCAAAGGACATAGCCGGACCCACACCCACCAACGCAGGTTTATCAAAATGTACCGGGTCTGTAGCTGGTTTCCATTTATTGAGTGAGTCGAGCATAATGATCTGCGGATCCAACTGGTTGTTTGCAGAATCCAATGGGCCTCTGCCGGCCATGTTTGATTGTCCGATCAACAGGTAATAATGGATCTCATAGTCATTCGATTGCTTTTGTGCTTTGCAGTAGAGTGGGGTTATATAAAAAAGAAAGAGCAGCAATGATAATCGGGTAAATGGCAACATATATCGTTTCATAGGAATTAAAGATATTGAAACCGGAGGGGTATTTAATATTTTCAACATTGTTGCAAAAGTGAATTTTTCCTTTATCTTTTTTAATTATTAGTGGATTGTGTAGGCAGTTGTATAAAGTAAGGGCCCCCTTTTCAGGTGGGCCCTCTATTTTAAATTACCAACTGCCAAATTGAGAATAAATATTATCTGCCAAACAAATTAAAGGCAAAACCAAGGGTAAGATTAATGCCACTGATGGCCTGATCATAGGAGCTCAATCTTCTGCCTGAATTCACTACAAAATTGTCATAGGCAATATCAATTTTAGGTTTGGAGGTGAAATAGTCGCCATTTGCTTTAATAGCAACTGTTTTGGTGAGCTGGTAAATAACACCGGCGCCTACCTGAAATGCAAACCCACCGCCCGAAGATTCTTTTTGGCTCATAGCATTATCTGTATAATCTTCATAAAAGACCTGAAATCCGGCAAGGTGTGTATTCATATAGCCACCCAAAACCCTTACATCAACCGAAAATTTATTGCCTGCAGGAATGCGGTAGTAAGGACCTATCAATACACTGAGCGAATGGTTATTGCCATTCAGGTAAAAGGTTGTGCTGTCTGTACCGGAATCTTCTTTATAACCATCAGAGAGACTTTGTGAACCTGTATGGCCAAACTGCGAGTAGCCAAGCAGTACGCCTATACCCCAGTTTTTATTGAAATAATAAGTGCCGGTTATATTGAAATGACCGCCGGCGCTGGCATAGCCCGATTTAGGATCAGCATAATCGGCTTTGGAAAAATTACCTACAGGAATAGCGGTACCACCATTAATGGATAAAGTGAATGTTTTATTAGTAACGTTTTGTGCAAAAAGACTACCCGTTGCCATACAAGCGATGAGTATAAGCGTTATTTTTTTCATTGCGATAATTTTATTCAAATCGGTTTATTTAATAGTAATAGCAAAATCAACATCCGCATCAGATGAGCCGGGGTCGCAGCTACCATT
>CBIMFG010000248.1:0-6362 GCA_966243125.1 uncultured Niastella sp. | reverse complement strand
CTTCAATCAACAGCGGACGCATACCTTCAATGGTTGCAGCAATGGCAATACCACTCAGGCGGTCTTCCTTTGGTGTCATTAAAATTTCGCTTGGGTTGTTTACGCCCCGCATACCAACCCCGGTCATTTCATAGATGCCCAACTCTGAAGTGCTGCCAAACCGGTTCTTGATGGTGCGTAAAATACGATAGGCATAATGACGGTCGCCTTCAAACTGCAGTACGGTATCAACCATATGCTCCAGTATCTTAGGACCAGCAATACTTCCGTCTTTGGTAATGTGTCCTATAAGGAACACGGGTGTATTGGTTTCTTTTGCAAAGCGCTGAAACTCGGCAGCCGATTCCCTGATCTGGGATATGCTTCCGGGTGACGAGTCAATGTAAGGCGATTGAATAGTTTGAATAGAGTCAACGATAACCAGGTGTGGTTTTAATTTTTTGATCTCCTGAAAAATGGTTTGTGTTCCTGTTTCAGTAAGCAGGTAAAAGTTATCGTTCTTGATATTCAGGCGGTCGGCCCGCATTTTAATTTGTTGTTCGCTTTCTTCTCCGCTGATGTATAGCACAGTTTTATTCTGCAGCTGCAAACCATTTTGTAAAAATAAGGTTGATTTACCTATGCCTGGTTCTCCAGCTATCAATACAATACTACCTGGCACTATTCCGCCACCTAATACTCTGTTCAATTCTGCATCGGATGTTGTAATGCGAATTTGTTCGCTGCTGGTGATGCTGTTTAATGGAATGGTGCGGATTGATTTTGTTTCTTCGTGATAATCATCCCATCCATTTTCTTTTTTAATAGAAGGTTTTGAAATTACTTCTTCAACAAACGTATTCCAGGTTCCACATGATGGACATTTTCCTAACCACTTCGCACTTTCATATCCACAATTAGAACAAAAGAATGCTGATTTAACTTTAGCCATGCGATAAAGTTAATGAATGAAGTGACAATGAACTGGTGAATGATTTTTGATGTGACTAAAACAGCGTGGAGGGTGGTATGATAGTTATAAAGAATGAATGATTAAAACGATGTGATTTCGGAACGATGAGATAGCTGAAAAAACAGATAAAAATGCAGTAAAAAATAGTGGCCTTTTTTAAAAGTAAAAAGGCCAACATTGCTGTTGACCCCTTACTTACTAACCCATTAAATTCTTGCACTAAATTACAAATAAGCGCCACATAACAAAATTATTTTTTAGGGTTGTGAATAAAAATAAAAACCCTATAAACGATTGCCCAAAATTGTGAATTAGTGGCATAAAGCATTGATAATCAAATTTTAATACAATTTTAAGAAGTCAATCAAAACCCTAGTGATAAAATGTCAGCCCAACGCGATTATACGCTAACAGAATGACAAAAAGTACCCCAAATTCTGACGAAAATTGGCGTAAAAAATACTCAAATTAATTGGTAACTGATTTGATAGATTATTGTTATTAATTAATAAAAGAGCAAGAAAAATGACACCAGAAATTTGGTTGATTTCGATCCTGTTTTTAGTGCTCAGTTTGGTGGTTTCTGGCGTACTAAAAGGCAAATTTGCAAAGTACAGCCGGGTACCCCTTACGGCCGGTTTAACGGGTAGGGAAGTGGCAATGAAAATGTTACGCGATAATGGTATATATGACGTTCAGGTACGATCTTCTGACGGTTTTTTAAGCGACCATTACGATCCCCGAACAAAAACGGTGAACCTAAGTTCAGACGTATATAACGGGATATCAGTTGCTTCTGCGGCTGTGGCTGCCCACGAATGCGGCCACGCAGTGCAACATGCTACTGCTTATCAATGGTTAACAATGCGTAGCAAGCTGGTACCCGTAGTAATGTTCAGTTCGGGCATTGTGCAATGGATCTTATTATTGGGGATCTTAATGATAAACGCCTTCCCGGCCTTGTTACTGATAGGTATTATACTTTTTGGTCTAACTACCTTATTTTCAGTGATTACGCTGCCTGTTGAGCTGGATGCCAGCAGAAGGGCCCTGGCCTGGTTAAATCGCAGCAATATTACTGACGCACGGGAGTACCCGCAGGCAAAAGACGCGCTTAAATGGGCTGCCCTGACGTATGTGGTGGCTGCTTTGGCTTCTATAGCTACGCTGGTACAATATATAATGATTTTCCTGGGTGGCAGAAGCAGGGACTAACAACAGGCTATCTAATTATAAGACCCTGGTTCGCGTAAGCGGGCCAGGGTCTTTTTTTCTTTACTGCAAGAACATTAATTGATTATGAGGCGAAAGCGAGCAAATTGAAGGCGATCTAGGTAATTTCATGATTTTGCTTACACACTTATCGGCAATAAATGCGCACTTATTGGCAAAACTGCACACTTACCAATTAATACTTTGCAGTATGATTTTTAAAAATAATTTTGGCATGTCTGATTCACTTTTTTCCCTACGCCTTTCTGGTTTTATATTACGTTCGGGCATTTCTTTGCCCGAACCTGTTTTTTTATACTACCTGTAAATCAAATAATATACTGAATAAAAAAGGCCCCCGATCGTAGTCGGGGGCCTTTTTAAATCTATTTAAGCTTTAGAGCTTTATTTCGTCGTCGTGTTTGTCGAAGAAGTGAAATTCGGTGAGGTGATAATTGGTATTTTCCCTGATCTTAACCTTTTGGCCGTATTTCCATCTCCATTTCCATTGTTTCGACTTAAACCAGCTGCCTTTTGTAAGGTAGGCATGCATAATGGGATGTACAACCAGGGTAAGATCCTTGTGCTGGTGGGTAATAAGATAACTGAGGTTCTTTTCAATTTCATCCTCCAGCAGCAGGGTTGAAGATATTTTACCTGTTCCGGCGCAACTGGGACAAACTTCCTGGGTATTTATGTTTACCTCAGGCTTCATCCGTTGCCTGGTTATTTGCATGATCCCGAATTTGGAAATGGGCAGCACAGCGTGCTTGGCCCGGTCGGGACGCATACATTCTTCCATAGCCTCCAGTAACTTACGTTTATTATCGGGCAGCTTCATATCAATAAAGTCAACCACAATAATACCACCCAGGTCACGCAGCCGTAATTGCCGGCTGATTTCTGCAGCAGCTTCTAGGTTGGTTTCCAGGGCATTTTGTTCCTGGTTGTTACCAACGCTTTTATAACCGCTGTTTACATCAATTACGTGCAGGGCTTCTGTATGTTCAATAATAAGGTAGGCGCCACTTGGCAGGTTTACGGTTTTACCAAAGGCAGCTTTTACCTGCTTGGTAATACCATACTGATCAAAGATGGGCAACCCATTATTATAAAACTGTACTATTTCTGCTTTTTCGGGGGCAATACGTTGTATGTAATTACGGGTATCGTTATAAATATTGCGGTCATTTACAACAACCCGGTTAAAGTCTTCATTCAACAGATCACGTAAGATACTGGTGGTTTTCGTTTGCTCACTCAATATCTTGGCGGGGGCTACCGCACCTTTTAAATTTCCCTGAATTGTTTGCCAGGTTTCAACCAGTTCGGCAAGGTCTTCATGGAGTTCGGCAGTATTCTTTCCTTCAGCAGCGGTACGAACTATTACCCCAAAGGTTTTGGGTTTAATAGCTTCCACTATCTTTTGTAACCGTTTTCTTTCCTCAGCAGAATGGATCTTGCGGGAAACGGCTACTATATCATTAAAAGGAGTGATTACTACAAAACGTCCGGGAAGGGAAATTTCGCAACTAAGGCGGGGGCCTTTGGCTGCGATGGGCTCTTTTAATATCTGCACCAGAATATTCGGCTTACCGCTCAATACTTCATTGATCTTACCGGTTTTTATAATTTCCGGTTCAACCGCAAAAGTGGCGAAGTTGAAACCCTGGGGACTATTATCTGTAATAGCCTGTTGGGTGAATTTCAACAACGATCGTGCGTATGGGCTAAGATCTGTATAGTGAAGGAAGGCATCCTTTTCAAAACCTACATCAACGAATGCAGCATTTAGTCCGGGGATGAGTTTCTTTACTTTTCCGAGATATAAGTCTCCCACCGCGAAGCTTGCATCAGCTTTTTCATGATGCAATTCCACGAGTTTCTTGTCCTCTAATAGGGCGATTTCAACACCCTGAGGCGCTGCATTTATAATTAGTTCCTTATTCAAGCGTACTGTCTTTATACCGTCTAAACCATCTCATCACTACAAGGAAAGGTGCTGAAGAGGAATTAGTTGTCAGGTATCAGAATCAGCCTGGTGAGTACCCTAAAGTAACCTGTAATAAATGACAACATAACTAGATTCAGCGAAAGAAGGAAAAGGCCTCGCCGTAAGGCGCGACCTTTTTCAAGAAGATAAAACTAGCGGTTCTTCTTCTTATGCCGATTTTTTCTTAATCTTTTTTTACGCTTGTGCGTGGCTATTTTATGACGCTTTCTTTTTTTACCACAAGGCATATTACACCAATGAGTTTTAAATTAAATAATACTGTTTCTAATGTCTTTACGGAAAGGTTTAATTATTTATTACCAAGTAATTTAATCCGTTCGTTGATCTCGTTAACCACATCGGCATTGTGAATGTGCTTCTTTGCTTCATTATACCATTTCACCGCACCTGCCTTGTTGTTTTGCCGTTCGTAGGCTTCAGCCAGCATCAATATCGCTTCTACATTCTCAGGCTGATGTTGCACTACTTTAACCAGGCGTTCAGTTGCTTTGTCAAATTGCCCCGAGATCATACCGCCCAAACCGAGCATAAATTGTGCGTACATATTTTCCGGATCCCGTTCAGCCACCTCTCTGATCTTCATAATTCCCTCCATAGGTGAGTCGCTGATGCCTCCGAGTAAATAACAACTACCGAGGCCAATTTTCAACGAATCGTTACCCGGTGCAATTTGTAACGCTTTCTCAAATAACTCTTTAGCTTCAAAACCCATCCACCGCTGTAACTCCGGGTTATCCTGACGGCGAATGCCCTCTAAAAAGAATTGGGCAGCAAAGGTGAGACTTTTTTGAGAATTTTCCAATTTAGCGGCTTCTGCAGTGTAATAACCGAAGGGAAGTAGCAAATGTGCCGAATCTTTCCAGAACCCGGCCAGTTGTTTATACACTTTTATCTGCTGTTCCTTTACGTCACCGCGTACCACGGCGGTTTCCAACTGGGCAACCTGTGCCTGCTGGGCAGGAGTCAGTTGCTTCTTGGATGCTTCCAGAATGGTAGTAAAACTTATTTCTTTAGGACTGGCTGCTGCTGCAACAGCACCAGGGTTTTTTTTAGGGGGAATGGTTTTACCAAAAAAATAGATCAGGCACAGGAACACTACTCCACTGCCTACCAGGATCAGTTGTTGCTTTTTCAAGAATCAAATCATTTAAGCAACAAATTTACATCTCATCATCGGGGTTTGGCTGATCTTCTTTTACGGATTGCAGTTTTTTAACTTCTGCAACGAATTCTTTGGCTGGTTTGAATGCGGGAATAAAATGTTCGGGAATATGTACCGCAATATTCTTTTTGATATTACGGCCAATTTTAGCAGCTCTTTTCTTTGTGATGAAACTGCCAAATCCACGAATGTAGATGTTCTCGCCCTGGGACAAGGTGTCTTTTACTTCCTTGAACATGGTCTCCAGCGTAACCAGCACATCAACCTTCGGTATACCTGTTTTTTCCGATATTTGGTTAACGAGGTCTGCCTTTCTCATGTCGCATGAATTTTTACGGGTTTACAAATTTTATTTTTTGAGAAAAACTTTTCATAGGAATGTCAAAGGCAATCTACACTAAATCAATTCTTTAATGAAATTAACGGTTAATTTTCACATTTGCAAGAAAACTATAAACAATTGAAAATGAATTTTAAACAATTTCTGTGCCTGTTTTTTTGCTAAAGACGTTCATTTTCATGAAGTTATAAAAAAATCACCTGCAAAACAAGTATTAGCATTTTTTTTCAGTTTTGATAAAACCCATTTCCTGCCTGATAATCAGGGCCCCAAAAGCACCTGTTTATCGATCAGAGAGGACAAAAACGAGCATTAATTACATGAAACCTGATTTTACGCGTAGGCTGTTACAATGGAATAAGAACAGTAACAAAAGAGCAATGCCATGGAAAGGGGAGAAGGACCCGTATAAAATATGGTTAAGTGAAATTATACTGCAACAAACAAGAGTTGAACAAGGCTGGAGTTATTATGAAAAATTCATTGCAGCATTTCCTACCATAATTGATTTGGCAAAAGCAAATGAAGAAAAAGTTTTTAAGATGTGGGAAGGACTCGGTTACTATAGCCGTTGTAAAAATTTAATTGCTACAGCCCGTAAAATTGCCAATGATTACAAAGGAAAATTTCCTGCCACCTACGATGAAATAAAAGCCCTGCCTGGTATTGGTCCGTATACAGC
>CBIMFG010000247.1:0-6374 GCA_966243125.1 uncultured Niastella sp. | reverse complement strand
TTGTACTGGGGGGGGGGAGTACTGGTTTACACTTAGAGGGTTTGATTCACATTCGATGCGCCTTTCCTGAGGGTAAAGCTCTTTACCCCGGTTCTGCAATCACATCCCGCCTTCATTTGCAAATTTGCGTTTCAAACCCCGATTGCATAAAGGGATATTTCTTACCTAAACCCTTACCCACTTATAATCCTCATTTACCATACAGCGAAGCTCCTTCCTAAAAAACAACAGCCGATGCTTTTTAAACACCGGCTGCAAACACAAATATATTTTTTCTTACTCACCCGTTTTTTCAGGTCGCATTTGCGGAAACAACAGCACATCCTGGATGCTGGGCTGATTGGTCATCAGCATCACCAGACGGTCGATACCAATACCAATACCTGAAGTAGGCGGCATACCATATTCAAGGGCGCGTAAAAAGTCATTATCAATGAACATGGCTTCGTCATCACCACGTTTCAACAGTTCGGCCTGCTCTTCAAAACGCTCACGTTGGTCAATAGGATCGTTCAACTCGCTGTAGGCATTGGCAATTTCTTTACCATTAACCATCAGCTCAAAGCGTTCAACCAAACCTGCCTTTTCGCGGTGTTTTTTAGTAAGCGGGCTCATTTCAACCGGGTAGTCGATGATGAAAGTGGGCTGTATGTAATGCATCTCGCATTTTGAACCAAACAGCTCATCAATCAGTTTTCCTTTACCCATGCTGGCTTCAGTATGAATATTCAGCTTTTTGCATACATCGCGCAATTCGCTTTCGTTCAAATTGCTTACGTCGAAGCCTGTATGTTCTTTAATAGCATCGTATATACTGATGCGCTTGAACGGCGCTTTAAAATCGATCTCTTTATCACCTACCTGAACTTTAGTGGTGCTGTGCAGGGCGTTGGCAATCTTCTCGAATAATTGTTCGGTGATCTCCATCATCCAGAAATAATCCTTGTAGGCAGTGTACCATTCCAGCACGGTAAACTCAGGGTTATGCGTGCGGTCCATACCCTCGTTACGGAAGTTGCGGCTGAATTCATACACCCAGTCGAACCCGCCAACGATGAGGCGTTTCAGGTACAGCTCATTGGCAATACGCAAATAAAACGGTACGTCCAGTGCATTGTGATGGGTAATAAACGGACGGGCAGCTGCACCACCAGGGATGGCTTGTAATACCGGTGTATCTACTTCCAGGGCGCCCTGGGCATTTAAGAAATCACGGATGGTATTAATGAGCTGACTGCGTTTTAAAAAAGTGTCTTTTACTGATGGGTTAATGATCAGGTCAACATACCGTTGACGGTAACGGAACTCAGGATCAGTTACCGCATCAAAGGTTTCGCCTTCTTTTTCCTTAACAATCGGTAAGGGTTTCAGCGATTTGGTAAGGAACGTAAGTTCGGTAACATGTATGGATGTTTCACCGGTTTTAGTGGTGAACACATATCCTTTCACCCCAAATATATCACCGATGTCGGTGAGGTGTTTCCATACTTTATCGTACAGCGTTTTGTCTTCGCCGGGGCAGATCTCATCGCGCTTGATATATACCTGAATACTTCCGGTGCTGTCCTGTATTTTGGCAAAGGAAGCCTTACCCATATCGCGGATGCTCATGATACGGCCGGCCAGACATACATCGGCAAAATCAGCTTTATTTTCTTCACCTTTATATTCCTGCTTTATTTTGGCGGCAGTAATATTAACGGGGTAAAGCGGTGCGGGATATGGATCGATACCCAGCTTTTGTAATTCCTGTAATTTCTCGCGTCTAATGATCTCCTGTTCAGACAAATGTTGTGTACTCATATTATTCAAATGCGGCTGCAAAGGTAATTAATTCAGGGCTAATAATACCTGCCAGGCTTCCTGCACCTTGCCTTCGCTCAACAGCTTTTTGGCATAGGCATGTAGTTCGGCTTCCATTTCGGCGGGACTTACCGAATAATACTGGAAAATACTTTTTAGCTGGGCATCGTCAAAAGCGGGGTCAATGACCGGCATTTCATGCACGTTGCCTAATTGGGCCAGGTTATTACCGGTAAGTATTTTACTATTTTTAATAGGTTCAGGCAGCGCATCTATGCCTATACCCAGTTTGGTATTAGGTTTCTCTACCAGAAAAAGGTTGCTTTCATCCACCTTGCAATACCAGTCGCCGCCGAGGCGGGCCACATGGTGCAGCTTGCGCTGATCTATCATGCCCTTTTCATTCAATATTTCATCGGCAATATGCATACGCAGCACCTCGCACAACACCAGGTTGCCTGCACCACCTTCGGTACCCAGGTGTTTTACTTCCTGCACCTTACATTCCAGCTTCACTTTGCTTTCTTTTACCATGGGTGGTTTTACCAGCGTGGCCGGTTCGGCGGTAAAACCTGCTTTTATAAATTCATTCACCCCTTTGGGGAACTCACAGCTGGCCAAACTGGTCTGGTGTAACATGTTGTAATCAACAATATTGATCACTACTTCTGGCACCTCCAGCACATTTTGCAAAGTGTGTTTAGTGGTATTATCGCGTACCCGCCGGCTGGGTGAAAAGATCACCATCGGCGGGTTACTGCTGAACATATTGAAAAAACTAAAGGGGCTCAGGTTTATATTGCCTGCGCTATCGATGGTACTGGCAAAACAAATAGGCCGGGGCGCTATGGCATGCTGCATATAGTTTTGCTTCAGTACCGGCGTGAGGTCTTTTAAATCGATGATCATGTTGCGGTTAAACTGATTTTTTTCTGGCCAATAATGAAAAATCGTCTTCTTCCTGAATAATGGTGTTGCTGAGAATACCCAGTCCGTCCACTTCCATTTCCACCACATCGCCGGGTTGCAACCATTGTTCAACGTAATTGGGATCGTTGAGTTTACCCGTGCCATTCAGTTCTAAAAAGCAACCTGTACCTACCGTACCACTGCCAATAACATCGCCGGCATACAGGTTAACGCCATAGGAAGCTCTTTCAATTAACTCAGCGAAGGTCCAGTCCATATCTTTCATATTGCCATCGCTTACCTGTTTGCCATTTACCCGGCATTGCATGCGCAGGTTAAAACTTTTACCGGTATGGCCTGCTTTGGTAGGTACTTCAAATGGTTGCAGTTCATCTAAAGTAACCAGCCAGGGGCCTATTACGGTTGAAAAATCCTTACCCTTGGCAGGGCCCAGGTTCAACAGCATTTCTTCCATTTGCAAGCGGCGGGCGCTCATGTCGTTCATGATCATTAAACCGCCAATATATTCATCGGCGTTTTCAGCCCTGATGTTGCGGCCATGTTTACAAACTACAATGGCTACCTCCAGTTCAAAGTCAAGCTTTTCAAAGTGATCGGGCATACATTGAATATGGCCGGGGCCTTGTATGCTATGATGATTGGTAAAATAGAAAATGGGATAATGATCAAATTCGGGGATCATGGGCACTTTGCGATTGCGGCGGGCCGCTTCCACGTGTTGGCGAAAAGCATACCCATCGCGGCAGGAAGTAGGATAGGGAACCGGGGCCAAAATATTGGATCCTTCGTACGCAAAGCCCTTGCTTTTAGAGATCTTCCCTTCTTTGATCATCATTTCTCCCGCCAACGCCATAGGGTAGGCATCGTCCCAATAATTCAGGAACATGCTCATATTCTGGGGCAAATCGGGGTGTAAAACTTCGGCATCGTATAATATTCCGTCTACTAGTATAGCTAAACGGTCATGGTCTTCATTGAGATAAGAAACGAGTTTCATGAATGGCAGTATTTTTATTGGCTGCAATTTAGGGGAAAGAAAGCAGTTGAAAAGTTGACAAGTTAACAAGTTGACATGGATGGCCGCGATGGCTTATGGCTTACTGCTTGAAGCTTGCAGCTGTTTTGCCGGAATATGCGGTATAAAAAATTACCGGGCGGTTTCAATTGTTTGTAACTTTTGCCCATGAAACAATTGGTGCTAGTAACAGCTTTGTTTGCAACAATGGGCATGGCCCATGCGCAAAATAAAACGGATAAATGGCTTGAGCATATGATCCGCGATCAGGCCTCGCCTTTTTTGAAAGAAGTATTGAACCAGCCCGATACTTTTCATTATCAGCTTATATACACAAAGATTGACCGGGATAAAAATAACAAGCCCCATTTTACCAACTATTACTTCAGTGTGAACCGCAATGAATACTTTAACCCTGCCTCAATGGTTAAATTACCCACGGCATTACTGGCCCTTGAAAAGATAAATACCTTAAGCAAATGTGGCGTTACCATAAACACCACCATGCTTACTGATAGTGCTTTTAGCCGGCAAACAAAAGTAAAATACGACAGCAGTGCTGCAAACTACCTGCCATCTGTAGCCCAATATGTAAAAAAGGTTTTCCTTGTAAGTGATAACGATGCCTATAACCGGTTGTATGAATTTGTGGGTCAGCAACAATTGAATGAACGCCTGTGGCAAATGGGTTATAAAGATATACGTATTACGCGCCGCTTTGTAACCATGAATGAAGATGAGAATCGCCATACCAACCCTGTCAGGTTCATGAAGGGTGATAGCTTATTGTATAACCAGTTGCCGTTGTTTAACCCAGACCCGTTCGATTTTCATAAGAAAATATTGATAGGGCGGGCCCATTTAAACCGGTATGATAGTTTGATAAAAGAACCATTTGATTTTACCACGCATAATAATTTTCCTTTGGAAGATATGCAGCAGGTACTACAGGCCGCTTTATTTCCGGAAGTAACACCTGCTAAAAAACAGTTTCACCTGCAACCGGATGACTATGCCTTTCTGCATCGTTATATGAGTGAGCTGCCCTCGGAAAGCGATTATCCGCGTTATGACACCACTGAGTTCTTCGACAGTTATACCAAGTTCTTTATGTTCAAGGCCTGGCGTTGCAAAATACCTTCCTATATGCGTGTATTTAATAAGACGGGTTGGTCATATGGATTTTTAACCGATGTGGCTTACATAGTTGATTTCAAGAATAAAATTGAATTTATGGTGAGCGGGAATATTTATGTGAACAGCGATGGCGTTTTGAATGATGATAAATACGAGTATGAAGAAATCGGGTATCCTTTTTTTAAGGAAGTGGGAAATATTATTTATCAGTATGAGCTGAAGCGAAAAAGAAAACATTCACCCGACCTGAGCGCCTTTCAGTTTGACTATAGAAATTAATTGTATGCGGCTTGTCATTATTGCTTTACTGTTAAACCTCACCGCTACTGCACAAATCCAAAACAGTTGGGTACGGATCAATTTATTGGGTTATATACCCAGCAGTACTAAAGTAGCGGTATGGTGCAGCAAGGAGAATAAAACAGTTACCAGCTTTTCAATTATAGATGTTGCCAGTGGAAAAACCGTATTCAACGGAAAAGCCGGTAAGGCCTATAGCGGGTACGGTGCGTTTACACAAACTGGCCGATTGAATTTTACTGCATTTACAAAACCAGGGCGTTATGTAATAAAAGCTGGCGAGGTTACTTCGCCTGAATTTACCATTGGTACCGATGTTTATAAAGGCGCGGCCAATTTCTGTTTGCAGTATCTGCGGCAACAACGCAGCGGGTTTAATCCTTTTCTGAATGACAGCTGTCATACCCATGATGGCTATACCTTATACGGACCAATGCCAGATAGTACCCACGTAGATGTAAGTGGTGGCTGGCACGATGCTTCCGATTATCTACAGTATGTAACCACTTCAGCCAACGCTACCTGGCATTTGCTGGCAGCAGGGCGCGATTTCCCTGATGCCTTTAGTGATGATCATCTTGCAAATGGATTACCCGGAAAAAACAACCAATCCGATGTGCTGGATGAAGCCCGCTGGGGCCTGAACTGGTTATTAAAAATGCATCCCCAAAAAGACTGGCTCTTTAACCAGATTGCCGACGACCGCGATCATCATGGCATGCGGTTGCCCAAAGAAGATAGTTTTTATGGCCGGGGCTTTGAACGGCCGGTTTACTTTTGTACGGCACAACCACAAGGCTTTGGAAAATATAAGAACCGGTCAACCGGTCTGGCCTCAACTGCTGGCAAGTTTGCCAGTGCGTTTGCGCTGGGTGCTGTATTGTTTCAAGATACGTTGTTACAAAACCGGGCTTTATGGGCCTGGGCCTTGGGAGTTGAAAAGCCAGGTGTTTGCCAAACCGCACCCGGGCGCTCTCCCTATTTTTATGAAGAAGATAACTGGACAGACGATATGGAACTGGCTGGTGCTTCTATTGCTGCTATGAATGCTGCCAATAAAAAATATGCAGCAGCTGCACACACTGATTCCACAGTTGAAACCATAACTCCCTGGCTGGGGGCCGATACCGCGCGTCATTACCAGTGGTACCCATTTATCAACATCGGGCACTATGAACTGGCGAAATTG
>CBIMFG010000246.1:0-6388 GCA_966243125.1 uncultured Niastella sp. | reverse complement strand
CTCCGGGATGCAATCAGCATCTTCTCATCCGTACCAGCAATAAGAAAACAAATAATCCGCACTCCCGCTGCAAAAGGCGCACTGAAATTAAGCTATGCGCAGTCAGTAACAACCTCAACTACACAGTCTGGAAGAAGAGCAGTTATCGCCCCAAAAAGCGATCTGATCTAATAGCTGTTCTTCAAGGTTCACACCAATCAACTTAGTGCAGGCACAAGGTTGTGTGAATGTCATGACTAATAAGTAACGCATCACTGGTTTAAAAAAGCATTGTGATGTGAAGGGGAATACTATGCGTAGGCAAAACCTTACCATTAATTGAAAAAATTCTTTTTTTTAAACTTAGAAATTTAACAACCTAAAATGAAAACATCGATGCACAAAAGAGGCAATTTGTTACGTGGAAATCAGCGCGTGCTGACTGTTTCCTTTTTACTGGCTACATTGGCTGCTTGTCAGAAAAACGTTGAACCCAAACCAGCTGCTCTTGCAAGCGAAGAAGCGGTATCAACAAAAGCAACTTCAGGTGGAAATTTAATCTGGTCAGAAAATGCAGATGGCAGCAGTTTTTTAACCGGCGGGTTAAGTTTAAGTATTCAAACCGCTACGCCTTATGGTATTACAGCTTCCACAACCCATGCTTTCGATGGTACAAAATCAGCTCGTTTTGAGTTAAGAGATACCGATCCTGAAAGTCATAGCGGTACAAGGGCCGAAATATCTTTCCCAACGCCTACCACCAACAATTTCTGGTATTCCTATGCTTTGTACATGCCCAGCGATCAGTATAAAGATGAAAAGGAAGACGAAGTGATCACCCAATGGCATGGTGGCGGCGGTATAACTCCGGCTATCTCCCTGCGGGTATCAAATGGCCATATTATCATGAGAACACCAGATGATGCCAGAACCGACCTGGGTGTGGTTGAAAAAGACAGATGGCATACTTATGTATACCATATCATTCACTCAGCAGGTTCTGATGGTTTGATTGAAGTATGGAAAGATGGCCAAAAACTTGTAACACGTAATGGCCCAAGTATGTATGCACTTACAGGTGATTTCCATCTTCCAAACTGGAAAATGGGGATCTACAAATCAGATTGGAATGGTTCAAAAACTACTGCTACCAATCTAAGAGTATTGTATTTTGACGACATTAAATACGCCAGCGGAAATGCAACTTATACCGATGTGTTGCCCGCTAGTTCAACTGCAAAATAACATAGCGCAATTAATATAGAAGAGATACAAAGGTAGTCAGGCCGACTACCTTTGTTATTTAGATCATGTACACCTTGCATTAAAAGTTAGCCAACAAACTGATGTAATAATACCCGCCGTTCATCCCAAACTGGGTTGCGTTGCGGCTGTATTGAAAACGTCCGTCGGAGGTATTACCGTAGTAGATATTCGTTTTGTCGCCATTACCATTCTGATACCATTTCAATTTATCAGGATACACATCAAATATATTATTGGCGCCAATGGTTACACGCACCTGGGGAATTATACTGTAACTGATGCTGGCATCGGTTACAATCTTTGCATCGTAAGTTTCATCGAGCCGCGGATCAGCATTCCAGGATGATACCTTACCAAAACGGGTTGCCCGCGCCATTAAGCCTAATTTTTTATATTGGTAATTGGCTGATAACGATACTTTATTTTTCGGATTGGCCAGTTCAACGCGCGATTGCTCGGCCCGGTCAAAATAAAAATAGTTACCCAATGAATCCGGTACAGCAGGGATCTTTTCTGTTCCTTTTACTTTTTTGATGGTTGTTTCATTAAAGTTTGCCGCCAGGGTAAGGTCAAGCGTGCCTTTACCCAACTGCGGACTAACAGAAAAAATAACATCAAGCCCCTGTGTTTTGGTATCTACAAAATTACTGAACGCCTGCACCACCTGCACATCGGTGCCAATACCCGCATTGTTCAACACCTGATCTACTATAGAAGTACCGGCTGCGGTTCTTCTGAATGGTCCTGCCAGTAAAATGCGGTTCTTGATATCTATACGATAAGCATCAATAGTAAGTGAAGTGTTCCGGCCCGGTTTGGCAGTAATGCCCAGGCTGTAGTTAACCGAAGTTTCTTCTTTCAGATCTGGAATACCCAGGGCTTTGGCAATGGGGTCGCTGTTGCGCACCGTTAATGTATTACTGGGCGACAACGTTCCGTTTACCAACTGAAACTGGGTACTGGTATTATTGAAGAAATACTGGTGTATAGAAGGCGCTCTAAAGCCATTGCTAATGGCCCCGCGAATAGATAACGCATCGAGTAATTTATAGCGCAAGGCCAGTTTACCGGCTAAGGCGCTTCCAAAATCGCTGTAATGTTCAAAACGGCCAGCTACATTCACCAGGAACTTCTCCGTAATATCTGATTCCACATCTACATAAGTACTGAACACACTGCGGTTTTCATCAACAGCGTTGGCAGGTTGATAACCCGGGAAAACCTGGGCGCCGCCTGCTTTACCACCATTGGGGTCATAGTTCCTATACGACTCTTCCTGCCCCGGTGTGATCTTGAACATATCAATACGCATCTCAGCACCAAGGGCTACGTTAAACGACGACAGATTCAGGTTTGAACCAAAGTCCTTTGAAAAATCTACATTGGTGGTACTTTGCTGAAAGCCAAGTTTACCGCAATAAAAAGAAGTGGGTGAAGCGGCTCCCATGCTGGCATTGTTTGAATTGGTTACATCAAACCGAAACTGGTTGCCCCCATAGGTAGAACTTACATCCCAGTTCCAGGCGCTGGCAGTTTTGCCTTTAAAGCCTGCCATCAGCGACCGGTCATTTATCTCTGAACCAATATAGGGCAAAAAGCCACGGGGGTATAATTGCGCCACCACCTGCGTGGTTTGTTTGGGATACCGGTAAAACCCAGCTGCTTTTCCCTTACGATAACTGTACATGCCCATTGCATAGAATTTGCTTTTATCAGAAACGGGCAACTCCAGATTGGCTTCACCATATGCATTCAGTTGCTTTGAATTACCGATATACATATTGTTCTTTCTGTCCCAGCCACCGTTTTGAGCAATCAGCATATTGTCTGTTGCAACATCTGCATTATACACCGTGCCCAGGTAATCACCGGCACGGTTGGTAGGTTGGCGATGGCGTACTTCACCCGTAAGGTTCAGCACACCACCCTTTTTACCCAGCTTGAATCCTTCGTTAATCCCTAACTGTAAATTGGCGCCATCACCGGCATATTGACCACCGGCGTGTGCAAATACCTGGGTGCCGGTTTTCTTTTTCAGCACCACGTTTATAACGCCGGCAATAGCGTCTGACCCGTATTGAGAGGCGGCGCCATCACGCAGTACTTCTATACGCTCAATACTGCTGCCGGGAATAGCATTAAGATCGGTGCCTACCGAACCCTTACCTACCGTACCATTAATATTAACCAGCGCTGTGTTATAACGGCGTTTGCCATTCACCAGTACCAACACCTGATCGGGGCCCAAACCACGTAAGCTGGCCGGGTCAATATGATCGGTGCCATCGGCAACTGTTTGCCGGTTCGAAACAAAACTGGGTGCAGTAAACTGTATTTGCTGGGCTGGTTCTATTTGTCCGGTTGCCAGCAGGTCTTTGGAGGAAATTACATCAACCGGTACCGGCGATTCTACATTCGTTCGTGGCCGCAATGAACGCGAACCCACTACAACTGTGGTTAATTCCGCTACAGCATCTTCCAGTTTTATGGTTAAGTCATGCTGACCACCTACTGTTATTTCCTGGGTTTTAAAACCAATGATAGAAATAACCAGTACGTCGCCATCTTCGGCATTAATGGTAAACACGCCATTTGCGTTGGTAGAGGCGCCGCCGGATTTATTTTTTATAGTTATACTCACACCCGGCAAAGGTTCGCCTTTGGCATTGGTTATTTTACCGGAAATAGGAATGGGTGTTATAGCAGGAGCAGCATGCCCTATAATAACGAAAAGCATGGCCAGCAGTAATTGCCCGGCAGCATGCCTGATTGCATGGCAAAGGAAGGTTTTTTTCATTGCTTGAGTGTATTTGATTAATCAGTGTTGAAGCGATGTGTGTGGGGGGGGATAGTGCTGTGCGATCTTACATGCTTACCTATAGTGCCCTTACTGGAAAGAAAAGGCAGTACAAGCAAGCCACTGTTAAAAACCTTCTATAATAGATCAAGAAAGGCCAATTAGAAATTTAAACCAAATATGTAAAATGAATCCGGGAGCCGGCCATGCCGGGGTTATATCCTGGTCATTGGGCGAAAGCCGGGAGCGACTCGTCTTTCATCCCTGCATTCATGAGCGGGTGTTTTACTGACCCTCCTGCAAAATATCTTTCACCACATTCATAAACGCTCCGGCAACCCGGATCATCATTCTATAGCCAAATATTGTAAAGAGCTCGTCAGAAGAAGTAGTGCGGTACTATGGTCGTTTAGCTTTGTTCAGTTAAAGTGTGCTTTGAGGGCTTTATCCTAGAGCACCCGGGAAAATAAGTTTGTACCGCAGCTACTGCCTGCTGACTATGTATGTATTGAAAACCGTCCTTGTCAAATATCTACATGCAATATACGAAAATCAATTTCTCGTATTTGCACAATCTGATTCTTTTTTTAAAATAAATAACTTGTGCAATACTGTTATAGTTATACAAAGAACTTACCTGCTGGCACTACACGGCAATACACGCACACAAAAGTGATTCACACTTTGCGCTAAATGATCATATCGTCATCGCCGCTTTACTCATGAAGCCCGCTCCGCCATTCGGTGGGCGATTTGCTATATATTTTTTTAAACATGGTACTGAAACTTCCCATACTTTTATAACCTACCAATACTGATATTTCTTTTACACTTTTCTCAGTTTGCTCCAACAACTCTTTTGCCTTCTCCATTCGTAACAGTATCCGGTAATCATCTATACTTACACCAAACAGCTGTTTAAATCCAAATTGCAATTTGGTACGATTGAGTTGTGTTTGTTGACTTAGGTCATTGATCGTAATGTGATAGCGCCTGTTCCTGGTTAATAAATCTTTTGCGAGCCGGATCCTATCAATGTCCTCTTTTTTCAATTTCATAAGAAAAGGTTTATAGCAAAACATAAGCAATTGACATGAAATCCTTACTTACTGCTCGCGTAAAGAAAGACGCTGTTTCAGTAGGTGATACGAACCTTGCTGAAATATATGAATTACTGCGTTGCTATTAAACAATAAATAACCGTATGGCCTCTACCGTACACCGGTAGATCCATAATTGAAACTGTGGAGTTGTTGCTATCCGTTCTATTGCGTGTTCATTGAGACGGGCCTATCTGCTATCGATCCATTTCGTTATTGTCATCTTTGTGATGAAAGAAACCATTCCGGCACATATTCAGTACATCGTTTACACACATGGCACCAGCTGGACCAGCTTACCTGTTTACAGGCTGTTCCTGCTTCATGTAGACTTCCCAATTTTCCTGAAATGTTTCTCTTGTACGGATCTATTGAGTCTGATAAATAAGCGAAGGCACACCAAAGATGCCCGCAGGCATATGAGATAATTAAAAGAGATAAAAAGAAAAGAAGTGGCGTAAATAATAGAATCGTGTCCATCAGATAAGGTTTGTTGCATCGGCTACATTGCTCATCTCACCATTTCTTTCTCACTTCGCTGATTAGTGTTGCCAAAACAAAGATAGGAGGTCTTTTTGACTATTTATTTTCGAAAATAAAATTTTTAGACACCGTTAGTGAATTGCCATAAAGGTTAACCATTAATGATAGATTGGTGCCGTATACCACAACATCCATTACAAACTATTGCTTAGGGAATTATCATTTATGGGTTTCTGTTATATATTGGGAAAATAAATATCAGGAAAAACTAAAGGCGACGATGATAAGTTAATAGTGTTGACAGAGTTGATAGCGTTGATAAAGGAAGAATGTTGACCTGTTAACCAGTTGACGAGTTTAACAAGTTGACATGTTAACAGGTTAAGAAGAATTGCGAGGTTTATACAGCTCCCCCTCCACCGGAGGGGGACGGGGGGAGTCCGGAACAAAAAAAAGTCGCTCCGGTGAAGAAGCGACTTGCTGTGATTATTTAAAACTAAATTAATTCTGGATTGGTCGGAAATAGAAACCCTCTTCATTTAAAATATGAGAAGCGGGTACAAAACTCATTAATGATTGGCGTACCATATCTTCTGCTGCCATTTGATAACGAGTACCTACTTCAGGATTCTTAACGGCAAACTTCCAGCTTTGAATCTTAAGCAGGGCAATCTTGCTGGCATGGGCAATATGATATTCCAGGATCATAAATTTCTCGGCCAGGTAATCCGTTTCATTTTGGATGTATGGGGTCATAGGGATA
>CBIMFG010000245.1:0-6408 GCA_966243125.1 uncultured Niastella sp. | reverse complement strand
CTGTTGTATAAATTAAAACGTTAATTCGTTGTGTTGCCTTGTTTAAGCTGAAGTACAATGGTAAAGGTGGCGCCTTAGCCTTCATGGCTTTTTACCCCTATCAATCCATTGTGTTTTTCGATGATCTTTTTTACGATCGCCAGTCCAATGCCGGTTCCTTCATATTGTGTACGGCCGTGTAAGCGTTGAAAGATCACAAAGATCTTATCAATATACGATTCATCGAGCCCAATGCCATTGTCGCAAACATGAATGCGCACAAATTTACCTGTTTTAACAGGTGCCGCTTCCAGCGACAGTTCATCAACCGGTTCGCTGTAGATCTTTATTTGTGGGGGTACATTTGTTTTTGAGAATTTTAGTGCATTGCTCAACAGGTTCATGAACAGTTGCCGCATTTGAGCTGCTATGCCCTCTACATCGGGCAGCGTAGTTACCTGTATGTTGGCTTGTTTTTCTTTTATAGCCAGTTCCAGATCGGCTAAGGCATCTTTTATAACATCGTTCAAATTCACCGGCGTAAAGTAGGAGCCGGCCGAAAGCTTAGAGTAACTCAGGAGGGCATTGATCAGGTTGCGCATTCTTTCGGATGAGGTAATCACTTTCGAGATCTCCTGTTTTGCTTCAGGAATGCCGGCCAGGTATTTTTCGTCGATGATCTTTATAAAGGTGATGATTTTGCGAAGCGGCTCCTGCAGGTCGTGCGAGGCCAGGTACGCATATTGCGCCAATTCCGAATTGCGGTTTTCGAGGTCTTTGTTCAGCTGGGTAAGGTCCCTTGTTCTTTCTTCAACTTTAAACTCCAGCAGGGAGTTGATCTCTTCTACTTCTTCCTGCGATTTTTTGCGCATGGCAATTTCATGCCGCAAGGCCTCTTCCACTTTTTTCAATTCCATTCGCTGTTGCGAGAGCCGGTAAAATGTTCTTACTTTCAATAACAACAAATCGTTATCGAAAGGTTTGGTAATGTAATCAACCCCGCCTGAATCGTAACCTTTGGCAATAAAACGTTTGTCGATGTTTACTGCGGATAGAAAAATGATGGGTATATCCCTGGTTTTATTAAGACCCGAAATGGCTTCTGCTACCTCGTAACCATCCATATCGGGCATTTGCACATCAAGAATGATCACTGAGTATTCGTTTTTCAGAATTTTCTTGAGGGCCTCTTCGCCTGAAGCGGCGGTATCGATTTCATAAGCGTATAATTGCAGTAATGTTTTTAATGAGAACAGGTTCTCATATTTATCATCAACAATAAGGATCATACTAGCTATACTATTCAATAATTGACTAACATACTATAAAGCAGCTAATTTCTTTTTCCAGTGATTGCAATGCGGTTGGCAATTTGGCAATTGGGGTATGTGCAATTGCGGATAACAGCTTTTTTAGTTCATTAACGCCGCTTGGTTTGGTTATAACCGCCATGGCGCCATGCATCATGGTTTCTTCAATATCGGCCGATTGCGAAGCAGTGGTGTACATCAACACAGGAATGTGTTTCAGCCGTTGATCCTGTTTCAGGATCTGCAAACATTCCTTGCCATCCATTTTAGGCATATTAATATCCAGAAAGATCAGGCTGGGTAAATTGGGCACATTTTGCGTAAGCAGATCAATGGCATCTTTACCATTGTTAACATAGAAAAAACCAATTTTTTCATCTACCTTTTTCAAAGTTTCCTGGAAAATAATAATGTCGTCAATGTCATCATCAACGAGTAAAAAACTGCGGGGGTGACTCATATCTGAACTGTTCCTGGTTTAAAAATATTTTACTATCGGGTTCCTGAAGATTGCTGTATGTAAATAACTTAGAGTACGTGCAATCCACAGACCAGTAAAAGTCGGGTAAAAATATCTACAAAGGAACAGGAAAAGCCTCAGAAAGCATTCATTTTCAATTTATTTATAATGCGATTTTAATCCAATTACCCACACCTATACAACCCCATATTAATATGAAGATGCTATTGCGATAGTTTTAGCTCATGAATATGTGGCCAGAATTTTCCGGTTACATAAATATGGTCTGTGGTGGAGTCGTAAGCAATGCCATTCAACGCATCACCGCCCGTGGTTAATGCCGCTTTAAAGGCCAGCGTGCTCAGGTCAAGTTTGGCGACCACTTTTCCATCGGCCGGGTTTATTTTTACAATGTTATTGGTGAGCCAGATATTGGCGTAAATGTAACCTTTAATATATTCCAGCTCATTCAGGCTGTCGCGTTTGACGCCATTTTCCGTTACCGGTAATTTCTTGTAAATGGTAAAGCCATCGGCATGTACATAGTTGAGGGTGTCGGTGCCATCGCTCATGATGATGCTGTTGTTATCTGTGGTAAGTCCCCAGCCTTCTTTTGGTATAGGGAATTGTCCAAGCTTTTTATAGGTGCTGGCATCGTAAATAAACCCAATGTGGTTGTGATAAGTAAGCTGGTACAATTTATCTTTAAAAAATACAATGCCTTCACCAAAGAGCGAGTCATGTGGCAGTGCTATCTTTTTTATAAAGTGACCTGTTTTCAGGTCGTTGATGCCTATCAGCGAGATCCTGCCTTTATCGGGCGAACCGGTGCTTTCAAATAGTTGTCCGTTGTGCATCAGCAATCCTTCGGTAAACAGGGAGGTGTCGTGCAAAAAATAATCAACTTCTTCATATTTTATGGCAGGTGTAACAGGGCCGGCTACTTCCTCTGGTTCTTTTTCTTCATTTGAACTTCCATTCCCGCAGGCTGAAAGAATCAGTAAGGTCAACAGGGAGAATAAAATTGGTTTCATGGTATGAATGTGGTGACAATAATAATGCATTTTTTTTGCAGCACCGATGTCCAAAAAATATAACTATGTAAATACTTTTTATGCCGCACTTCTTTTAGTATACTTGCTGCCGGTATGTTGCCTGATTGAAATGACCAAAACCCTGCTTTTACTACTTACTTGTATGTATTTGGTATTGCTGCTTCCTGCGCAGCAACCAACATCTTTGCATTTTGCCCACCTCGATTTTAACCACGGTCTTTCCAATAACCAGGTAAACTGTATTTACAAAGGCAAAAAAGGGTTTATGTGGTTTGGCACCATGAGCGGGTTGAACCGTTTTGACGGCTACAATTTTAAAACCTTTCGCCACAATATAAAAGATACGACCTCACTGGCGGATGATTATATTGCAAAAATTGCAACTGGGCCCGATAATACATTATGGATAGCTACGCGCCTTGGCTTTAACATGTATGATCCCGCAACAGAAAGTTTTAACCGCCGGGCCGACAAATATTTACAAAAACGGCAATTACCAGCCTATGGGTTAACCGATGTAATTGCGGCCGGCAACGGTTTTTTGTTTGTGTACCGCAACCTGGGCGTATATTATTATGAAACCAACAAACCGGTACAATTGGTAACCCAACAAAACAACACCCGCATCAATGTAATTGCCGATGTAAAAACAGATGCTGACAATAACATTTGGGTGGTGTATTGTAACGGATTGATTGAACAGTTTGATGGCACTACAAAAAAGCTGCTCAGCAGCACCAGCATACTGCAACAAAAACAAGGCGTTCATACTTTATTATACCGGTTGTTCATTGATTCGCAGGATGAGTTGTGGGTGTATGGCAATGGAATTATCAATGGTGTGTACCAGATAAACCCGCAAAAAAATACACTGCAGCAGATAGCCAGTAATGAAGGCATGGCCATTCTTAGCAGTAATATTGTGATGAGCGTGGTGGAAGATAACAACGGTTTGTTATGGATTGCCACCGACCATGGCGGGCTTAACATCCTGAACAAAAAAGATTATACCATACAGGTGTTGCAGCATAAACCAAACGACAATGGCAGCCTGGCCCAGAATAGCCTTACCGAATTGTATAAAGACGATCAGGGAATTATTTGGGTGGGCACGTTTAAACAGGGCATCAATTATTATCACGAAGGCATTGTTCAGTTTCCTGTATACCGGCACCACGAAGCCGACAAAACCAGTTTGCCTTATAATGATGTGAACGAGTTTGTAGAAGACAACAAAGGCAATTGCTGGATAGGCACCAATGGGGGCGGCTTGTTGTACTTTGACCGGGCTGCGCATTCGTTTAAACAATTCCGGCATAACCCGGCCAATAACAACAGCCTTTGCAATGATGTTATTGTAAGCTTGTTTATTGACCATGCCAATGTATTGTGGATTGGTACTTACTTTGGCGGGTTAGATAGTTACGATGGCAACACCTTTACCCATCATCGCCATGCAGCAAACGACAGTAACAGCCTGAGTGATAACCGGGTTTGGGAAATTTATGAAGACAGCAATAACGAGCTTTGGATAGGTACACTGGAAGCAGGCCTCGATAAATACGATCGGGCCGGCAACCGGTTCATTCATTACAAACCCATGGCCGCAAACTCGGTACATTCCGGTTATATTGCTGCTATAACTGAAGATAAAAAAGGGAATTTATGGGTAGGTACTTCCTATGGCATTGATGTGCGCAATCAAAAAACCGGCGTATTTACCCAAATGCTGGGTAAGGGAACAAAACTCAGCAACGATAACATTATTTGCATTTACCACGACAGCCGCGGCTACACCTGGGCAGGCACCCGCGATGGGCTAAATGTATATGATCCCGAACACAACAGCTTTCAGGTTTTTAGAAAAGAGGATGGTTTGCCCGATAATACCATTCTGAATATGCTGGAAGACAATGCGCATAACCTGTGGGTGAGCACGCTCAATGGCATCAGCCGCATCAGCTGTTCCGGTACATTAAAAGAGGGCATTCAACTTTGTTGTATTAATTACGACCGGGTTGATGGTTTGCAGGGCGCAGCCTTTAATGAAAATGCGGCGTTAAAAACCCGCCGGGGTGAATTGATCTTTGGGGGCGCCAATGGGATCAATCTTTTTGATCCGGCTACCATCCCCATTAATACTACCACACCACGGGTACTGTTAACCGGTTTGCAGGTATTTAACCAGTCCATTGAAACCGGCGATACCGTACGCAACCACGTTATTTTACAAAAGGCCATTTCAGAAACAGATGTCATTACCCTGCGGTACGATGAAAACATCTTTTCCATAGAATTTGCAGCCCTGGGTTTTATAAATACCCATAAAACAAAATATGCTTACCGCCTGAAAGGGTTTAATAACGACTGGTTGTATACCGATGGCACTACCCGCCGGGCTACTTATACCAACCTCGACCCCGGTAAATACACGTTCTATGTAAAAGCGGCTGATGAACGCGGGGTTTGGAGTGAGCAGGCGGTTGCCGTAAATATTGTTGTGCTGCCGCCACTCTGGTTATCGCCCTGGGCTTATGTATTGTATGTATTGATAGCCGTCGCCATTTTATATTTTGCGCGCCGCACCGTTATTCAACAAACGAAAATGCGTTTTGCACTGGAGCAGGAGCGCAAAGAGGCCAGCCGTATGCGTGAGCTGGACCAAATGAAAACCCGCTTTTTTACCAATGTAAGCCACGAATTTCGTACACCGCTTTCGCTGATACTTACGCCGCTGGAAGGTATGATAAAAACGGCCACCGAACCAGCGCAGCGAACACAATACCAATTAATACACCGCAACGCCCGCCGCCTGTTAAACCTGGTAACCCAATTGCTGGATTTTCGTAAAATGGAAGTGCATGAATTAAAGCTCCATGCCACCGGGGGCGACATCATTCAGTTTATTGAAGAATCAGCCGGCTCGTTTACTGATCTTGCAGAAAAAAAACAGATAAGTTTTTCTTATACTGCAGCAGTAAAAAGCCTGTACACACAATTTGATCACAACAAACTGGAACGCGTTATTTTCAACCTGCTTTCCAATGCATTTAAATTTACTCCGCAGAACGGCACTGTTAGGGTGGATGTAAATACGCTCACAAAAAATGAAGAAAACTTTCTTGAAATAAAAGTAACAGATACGGGCATCGGCATTCCACCCAACCGGCACGAGCAGATCTTTGAACGTTTTTTTCAGCATGAAGTGCCCGGTACGATGATGAACCAGGGGAGTGGAATAGGCTTAGCCATCACCAAAGAATTTGTACACTTACTGGGTGGAACCATTCAGGTAGAAAGCGAAGAAAGCAAAGGCGCTACGTTTACTGCAACATTACCAATAAAAGAAATTGCACCTCCCGTTACAGTATCAGCAGCATCCGAAACTATCCCTGTCCCATCCATCCCAATCATCCCCAAAATCCCAGTTCAAACAGTGTTGTTAGTTGAAGACAACGAAGATTTCTTATGCTACTTAAAAGACAACCTACGCCACTACTTCAACATAGCCGAAGCCGTAAACGGGCGCGATGGCTGGCAGAAAACATTGTCGGTTCACCCTGATATTGTGGTGAGCGATATTAATATGCCCGAAATGGATGGG
>CBIMFG010000244.1:0-6434 GCA_966243125.1 uncultured Niastella sp. | reverse complement strand
GAATCGGTACGCAAACAAATAGCCATTCCTGAAACCATACAGCTAACCGGACACATTAAGGGCAACACCAAACAAATGAACACCAATGTGCTGGTAAAAAGTTCAGCGGGCAATATTACCCTCAATGGCACCATGAACAATTACCAGGACATGAAGGCCGCCACCTATGACTTGCAGGTAAAAGCGCAACAGGTGCAGGCCGGTGCTATTATGCGCGATACCAGTTTGCAAACCGTTACCGCCAACATAGCAGTAAAAGGGAAGGGCTTAACAAAGGAAACAGCTGATGCTACGCTGAAAGGCAATGTTGAATCGGTCGTATTCCAGCGTTACAATTACCAGAACATCAACCTCGATGCCGCTTATAAAAACCAGCAGGCAACCAGCAACCTGAGCATTGCCGATGAAAACATACACCTGGCCGGAAATATTGCGCTGAACCTGGCCCTGGCCGATCCGGCAATTACGGCCGATGTAATGATTGACAGCATTAAAACAAAACCACTTCATTTTACCACACAGGACATTATTTATCGCGGAAAGATTGAAGCCGACCTTTCGAACATAAACCCCGACAGCCTGCAGGGAGATGTGTTGCTCGTTCGTTCCTTACTGGTAAATGGTAACCAACGGTTACAGATGGATACCTTGCTGATAAGAGCAACCCAAAGCGGCGACAGCAGCCGCATTGTGCTGGAAAGCGATATAGCCAAAGCCCGCCTTATGGGAAAATACAAGTTGTCGCAAATGGGCGATATTTTCTCGCAGGCCATACAACCTTATTTTGCCGTAATGCCGGCTACGCAGCCGCCACCCAAGGTGGAACCGTATAATTTCAGAATAGGCGTATATGTAAAAGACAATCCCGCATTAAAAGCATTTGTACCCACCTTAACACAGTTTGAAACCTTTTTCTTAACAGCCCATTTTAGCAACGACAGTGGCTGGGATGCAAGAGGGCGAATGCCAATACTGGTTATGGGTGGTATGACCATCAATGACCTGCAATTGAATGCTGGCACAAGGGATAGCGCCTTACAATTTAATACTACGGTGGGTCAGTTTGCAGTAGGCGGCAATACCGTTTATAATACCATGATCAACGCCAATGCGGCGCATAATAAGATAGATTTCGTAACCCGTTTTCACGACCGCACCGGGCGTATTCAATATTCCATACCAGGCATGTTGCAACAACCAAAAAGCGGCGAATATGATCTCAGCCTGAAGTCAGACACTTTGTTGCTGAATTATGATGCCTGGACGGTGGCGCCCGATAACCAGGTGCATATAGGAAAGAACGAGATCAGGATGAACAATTTTATGTTGAACCACCTGTTTCAACAGTTCAGCCTCAAGAGCCGGGGTAATGTGCTGAATGCACCGGTTGAAGCCAGCTTTACCAGCTTCCAGATCTCAACCCTGGCCGCCTTTGTTACCTCCGACTCCCTGGATGTTGATGGAACGATGGATGGAAACATCCTGTTGCACGACCTTACTGCCAAACCCATGTTTTCGGGCGATGTAGCCATCAACTACCTTAGCTTCAAACACGATACGGTTGGTAATATAATAGTAAAGGCAAAGAACACCACACCCGATATCATCAATGGCAATGTAGAGCTTACAGGCAAGGGTAACCATGCTACGGTGAATGGTGATTTTTATCTGAAGCCGGTAAATGGAAATGATTTCAAATTCGCAGTGAGCATAGATACCATAAACCTGGCCACTATAGAAGGCGCTACCATGGGCGCCCTTAAAGAGGCATCGGGTAACATCACCGGTAAGTTTGATGTAAGTGGCACCTTCAGTAAATTCAATATAGATGGCGGGCTCAACTTTAAGAAAACTGACTTTAACTTAGCTATGTTGAACAGCAGGTTTCATATTGAAGATGAAACCATAGCGGTGAATAATGAGGGCATTAAATTCGACAGCTTTACGTTGGAAGACTCCGCCAAAAACAAAGCTGTGCTCGATGGCATGGTGTATACCACCGACTTTACAAAATACAAGTTCGATCTGTCGGTGCGGGCCAACAACTTCATGGCTATGAACAGCGTCAAAACGCAGAACAGCCTGTATTATGGTAAGCTGATCTTTAGCAGCAACATGAAAATAAAAGGAACGCCCGAACAACCTGTTGTGGATGGAAGCATTACCATTGGTGATAAAACAAGTGTAACCGTGGTATTACCGCAAACAGATCCATCTGTAGTATCGCGCGAAGGTATTGTGCAGTTTGTAGACATGGATGCGCCTGAGAACGATACGTTGTTTTTAAAAGCCCGCGCTGGTTTTGATTCGCTGAACAGATCGGCTCTTACCGGACTGGATATCTCCGCCAACTTAGAAATTAAAAAAGAGGCAGAATTCACCCTGGTAGTTGATGAAGGCAATGGTGATTTTGTTCGCATGCAGGGCGAAGGATTACTAACAGGGGGTATTGACCCAAGCGGTAAAACAACCCTTACCGGCTCGTATGAAATAAAGAGCGGATCTTATGAACTGAACTATAATATGCTGCGCCGCAAATTCACCATTCAGGAAGGCAGCAAGATCGTTTGGAATGGTGAGCCTACCAAGGCCGATCTGAATGTAACGGCTGTATATACCGTAAAGGCAGCGCCTATGGACCTGGTAAAGAACCAGATCTCCGAAGAAGATCAGGGCGCCCGCAATATGTACCTCACAAGGGTACCGTTTGAAGTGTTGTTGAAATTAAATGGCGAGTTAATGCAGCCGCAGGTAAGTTTCGATATTCAATTGCCTGAAGAAAGCCAGGAGATCTCCAGGGGCACCACCAACACCATTAATAACCGCCTTATCCAGTTGCGGGAAGAACCCAACGAATTGAATAAACAAGTGTTCTCGCTCATACTGCTGAACCGGTTTGTGGGTGACAATCCATTTGAAAGCAGCGCAGGCGGCGTATCTGCCGAATCACTGGCCCGCCAAAGCGCCAGTAAATTACTGACCGAACAATTGAACCGGCTGGCATCTGACCTGATAAAAGGCGTGGATGTTAATTTCGATGTAACCTCCTATGATGATTATTCAAGTGGCAGTGCGCAAACCCGCACTGAAATGAATGTGGGCGTATCAAAAAATTTATTAAGCGACCGGTTACGGGTAACAGTGGGTAGCAATTTTGACCTGGAAGGCAGTGCCCAAACCAACAGTGGTAGTAGTAACACTATAGCCGGTAACGTGGCAGTGGATTACAGCCTCAGCAAAGACCGCCGCTATATGATAAGAGGCTATAGAAAGAACGAATACGAAGGCGCTATTGATGGATATGTTATTGAAACCGGCGTAGGGTTTGTTATAACCCTCGATTACAATAAATTCAAGAACCTGTTCCTGGGCAAAAAAGGCCGCGAGGAAAGGCGTGAACGAATGCAGAAGGCACGTGAGCTGGAGCAACAGCAAAAAGCAAAAGAAACCCCTCCTTCAGTACCACAACAAACAAGTATTCCATCACCCGAAAACAGGGAACTCATAAAGCGTGAAGATAGTTAGTTACATATACCTTTCTTTGTTGGTAGTATGTTTAGTGCTGCTGGATGCCTGTTCCAGCACTAAAGTAGTGCCTGCAGGCGATGCGTTATATACCGGCGCCAAAGTAAACATCAGAGATAGTTTGATGACCCGCAAAAAGAAAAAGGCGCTGAGTAGCCAGTTGCTGGCATTAACCCGGCCCAAGCCTAATTCAAAAGTGCTGGGCATACCCTTCAAATTAAACATCTACAATGCCTTCAGGGCTAAAAAGGGCCCCGGTAAATGGATAAGGAATAAGCTGGGACAGCCACCGGTGTTGCTGAGTAATGTAAGCCTCAATAAAAATGTACAGGTATTACAAAGCTACCTGGTTAACAAAGGATACTTTAATGCCCGCGTGCGTGGCGATACCACCATAAAAGGTAAAAAAGCATCCGCTACTTATTCAGTACGTGCCGATGGTCAGTATTACATACAAAAAGTAGAGTTCAAAGGCGACAGCTCCGTATTGCACCAGGCCATTAGGGGAACCATGGCTAAGTCGCTGCTTAAAACAAATAAGCCCTTTGATCTGGAAATTATTACTACCGAACGGGCGCGCATTGACAACCATCTAAAAGAAAACGGTTTCTATTTCTTCAGTCCCGATAACCTGCTTATAAAAGCCGACACCACCATTGGCCAAAACAAGGTTGATCTGTTTGTAACAGTGAAGCCTGACATTCCTGAAAATGCGCAAAAGGTATATCGTATAAACGATGTGTATATTTTCACCGGGTTTAATTTGGACAGGGCCCAATCGGATACCAGCAAGGCAGACGCTGTTCTTTATAAAGGTTATTACGTGGTAGATAAAAGACATTTTTATAAACCCAAACTGTTTCAACAATCCATGGCATTCGATTCGGGCGATGTATATAACCGCACCGATCACAACGCCAGCATCAGCCGTTTGGTAAGCATGGATATTTTCAAGTTTGTAAAGAACCGGTTTGAGGTAGTACCCAATACAGATTCAGCCTTGCTGAATACGTATTATTACCTTACCCGGCAACCCAAAAAATCTTTACGGTTAGAACTGAATGGCAATACCAAATCGAATAACCTTACCGGTTCAAACATTACATTGGGTTGGCGCAACAGGAATGCTTTTCGCGGTGGTGAAATATTAGCCATAAAAGCATCGGCAGGTTTTGAAGTACAATACAGTGGCCAGTTTCAGGGATATAATACTTTCCGGTTTGGGCTGGAACCTTCTATTTCCTTCCCACGATTTTTGGTGCCTTTTTTTAATTTTAATACAAAGGGCGGGTATTTGCCCCGCACTACCATAAAACTGGGATACGATATCCTGGAAAGGCAGAAGTTATACACCATGAATTCCTTTAGAACCAGTTATGGTTTTACCTGGAAAGAAAATATTCAAAAGGAACATGAGTTAAATCCCATAGTGATCAATTACATACAGCCTATTAGTATTACGCAGGAATATTTAGACAGCGCGGCGAAAACCCCTACCCTGTATACGGCTATTGATACGCAGTTCATTCTGGGTTCTGAATATTCTTATACCTACACCAATGTGCTTACCTACAAACCCGTGAACGGGTTTTACTTAAATGCGGGTGTAGATGTATCTGGTAATATTGCCGGACTAATAACCGGCGCCAATATAGCCAAGGGCGATACGGGAAAGATAGCAGGTAAGCAGTTTTCACAATTCACGCGATTGGTAGGCGATTTTAGGTTTTACCGCAAGGTGGCAAACAACAGTGTGTGGGCCAACCGCATTTATGCCGGTGTAGGTTTGCCGTATGGCAATTCGAGTGCGCTGCCGTATGTAAAACAATTCTTCTCGGGTGGTAACAATAGCTTGCGGGCTTTCAGAAGCCGGTCGGTAGGACCTGGTACTTATGAGGCGCCGCAGCAGCAGGGTTCGCTGCAGGAACAGCCCGGTGATATAAAATTTGAGTTGAATACCGAATTACGGTTCCCATTAATAAGCATTATGCAGGGCGCCGTGTTTGTTGATGCGGGTAATGTGTGGTTGTTTAATGAGAATAAAGATAAACCCGGGTCTAAGTTTTCAGGCAAGTTCCTCAGTGAGCTGGCAGCAGGTACCGGCGTGGGAATCCGCTTCGACCTCAGCTTCCTGGTACTACGCTTTGATCTGGCTTTCCCCATCCGCAAACCCTGGTTGGAACCGAGTAAGCGCTGGGTGCTGAATCAGGTTGATTTTGGTAACAGTGATTGGCGAAAGGAGAATCTGATCTTCAATTTGGCTATAGGGTATCCTTTCTAAGAAATGTTGAATTTCGAATATTAAATGTTGAATGTCGAAGTGGAATACATAATGTATTATGGGTTTTTACTTCAACATTCGATATTCTTCGGTTCAATATTCAACATTATCCGATTTTCCCTTCAATCCCAACCGTTTTCTGAACTCCTTCAAACAATGACTTCCAGATAAAATTAAAGAGAGACCGGTACACATTTCTCGGGTGCGAAACCGAAACAATGCGTACCGGTTTATTTTTTGCCGGGTTGGCATTTATCACCATTATATTAGCCACAAACGACATTACCTTCTTGGTTTTTATATCACCGCTCTCTTCGTCCTTCTTCAATATTTTTATTTTAAGATCGTCGTATAACAACTTTACGATGCCTTTAGTGCGGTTGTCGTTACCAATTAAATTAAAATCAAGACTGGTAATGTTGCCTGAATTAACTTCTACCAGGGCCATGGGTTTGCTTAATACGTTCAATAGGGTAGCATTAAAAGACTTCATATTACCGTTGATGGCAAACTTTCCATTGTTACTGTTTAAATACAACTGCAGGGTAGCGTTAACGGGTATTTTACGAAGAAAACTGCTGTTGAAGTGTACGGTGCAAATGCCGTTCTTCCTGAGATCGGCAGGGCT
>CBIMFG010000243.1:0-6445 GCA_966243125.1 uncultured Niastella sp. | reverse complement strand
TATTGGTTCCTTTAAACAGGTCATCTACATTAAACAAAATGCGCGAGGTAACATTATAGGTACCCGACAACAGGTTTTCGTCCTGCAATATAACCTGGGTACTATTGCGGGCGGTAAAGCCTTTGAACAATTCAAAACCCAAATTGGCCGAAAGATTGGTGCGGCGCAGGTGGTTGTTCAATACGTTTTCCTGGTCAATGTGAGAAAGGGTAAATGAATAATCTGATTTGTTACCGCCACCGGTTATACCTAATGAGTTAATGGTGGAGGTGGCTGTTTGATAAGCCTGGTCGAGGTGATCGTATAACGGGAAATTAGCCGGGTAGGTTTTGTTGTTCTTTAAATTAAAATCGGTATTGAAATCTTCTTCGGCAGGTTCGGGCCACATGCCATTGGCATCGGGTTGTAAAACGGCGCCGTTGCGGTCGAGGATATTGCCGCTGGCATCCTGTTGAAAGTGATGCATTTTTGCACTCAGCGTTTTGTCTTTACCCAGTATCACATTATCAATACTTACTTTTGATAGAAGGGAGATGGATAATGCCTTGTTACGGCTACCCCGCTTGGTAAATATTTGTATGACGCCATTGGCGCCTTGTGCGCCATACAGCATACCGGCCGAAGGTCCTTTGGCTACTTCCACTTTTTCAACATTACTTACATCCAGTCCATTGATGTCGGTTACCTGAACCCCATCAACCAGTATAATAGGGTTGGTAGAACCCAGGGAGTTAATACCGCGTAAAATGATATTTGATTTTTGACCCGGTTCACCCGAAACGTTTTGAATATTGGCGCCGGCCACTTTACCAATCAATGCCTGGTCAATGGAAAGGATAGCCGATTTGGCCATATCCTTATTGCCCACGCTGGCTACATCAATAGATAGTTTCTTTTTTTCAGTGGCTACCCCGGTACCGGTAACCACTATTTCGCTGAGCGCTTTTACTTCGGGTGAGAGCTGAATGTCAAAGGTAGTACGGTTTCGAACGCTCATTTGTGTTGGTTCATAACCAACCCCTGAAAATACCAGCGTGGCATTTTCAGGAACATTTAATTTAAAGCTACCATCGGCGCCTGAGGTGGTGCCCGACTGGGTGCCTTTGATCATAACCGAAATACTTTGTAATGGGTTGCCGGTGGCATCAGTAATTTTTCCGCTTACTGATTTCGTTTGCGCGTATGCTGAAGTGAGCATACAAGGCAATAGCAGTAATGCCAGGAGTTTTCTCATGGTTGTTGTATGTTTGGTTATACAATAAAGTATCTGCGCAATGAAAAAGCCGGGAATAGAGCTTCCTCATTACTTAACAGGGGTTCCGTTTCGCGTAAGTAATAACCAGGGTAGGATCTTGTATTGAAGTTTTTGAACAGTTTGAGCCCGGATACGTGGTCAGATTAGTAATTTTTGCCTGGGGGAGCGGAGATCACTTATATGACAAACAGTTGTTCGCAACTGCTGCATTGGCAGTGGAATGATGGCGATGGGATTACAATAAAAAAAGGCGACCACAAATGATCGCCTTTTTCACCAGCTGGCATATGATTATGATACAATAAATTAGATATAACTCAACCACCATTTGGAACGGTTGGCCTGTTTGTAGCCATCGTACCATTTGCACAGTGGATACACCCCAATGATAATTATTATCCATAATACATATACAAAAGCGAGGCTGTAACCATAACCCTGCAACTGGGCGTTCATGCTTACCCAGCCTGTTAAAACCATATCGCTCCATGTAAAGCCCGAGATGGCAGCTGCAATTACAGCCAGTATATGTATTAAATAAATATGCAACAGGTAATAGAACATGGGCACGCGGCCAAACACCACCACTTTTTCACTCAACCTGTTCAATGGCTTTTCTGCAAAGGCCAGGAACAGCATGGCAGGGCCTAGCGTCATTAAGATATAAAATAAAGAAGGGGGATACTTGGTGGTATTTAAAAACGACAATACCGTAAATACCGGTGATTTTTGTGCCGACCAGGGATGCGGATCACCATACATATTAATAAAACGAATGATGATGAACAGCGCAATGGCGCCCAGGCCCAGGCTGATGAGTGTTTTTCTTCTTTTACCCGAATCAACCGTAGGCAGGTACAACTGGCCAAACGCATAACCAACCAGCATAATACCAATCCAGGGTGTAACGGGGTACCCCATCATAATGGTAAGCGGCTTCATGGTAATGATGCGTTGCTCATGTATGGCAGCCATCAGAAATGAGTTGTCATGTATTCCATCGAGCAGGTTATGCCCGCCAATTAATACAAGGCCAATAATTAGAATAGCCGTTAAAGGTAGATGGATGAAGGCTGAAAGTACCATCATACTAACACCCAACGCCCAAATAACCTGTAATATCAGCACCGGGTATTGCGGGTTGAACGTCCAGCCCATGGTAACAATCAATACTTCAGCAATCACCAGCCACAAACCGCGGGTAAACAAAAAGAAAGACAAGTCTTTTTTTGTTTTTTTGGTGCCATTCAAAAAAGCAGAAGTACCAGCCAGGAATGTAAATATAGGTGCACAAAAATGGGTGATCCAACGCGTAAAGAACAACGGCACATCGGTTCTTGTAAGATCGGTGGGGTCGTATAAGAATGCGCCCGCATGAAAATAATCGCGCACATGATCCAACGCCATAATGATCATAACGGTTCCCCGCAACAGATCAATAGAATGAAGACGTTTACTTTTAGCCGGCATGGCCGGTACTGCAGTTGCCTGGGTCATTTTAGATGATATTGTTCTGCTAAGTTAAATATTGTTAGAATAAAATTCATAAAAAAATATACACTTTAGAATAATATTCTGTTCGAGTCGCCAGTTACCGGTTCCCGGTTGCCAGGCCTTTACTTCGGAATGCCTGCCTTTGATCAGGTTGCAATTAGTTTGAGCCCCGGGTACCCGGTAACCGGCAACCGGCGCCCGGTAACCTGCTTTTTGATCATTGACCAACACAATCCGAAGCTAAATTGTACGTTATTAAGATATTAAATCCATACCTAGTGAGAAGAGTAGTACCCTTTTTGGCCCTGGCCTTGTGCCTGAATCAGGCTACTGCCCAGATGTCAAACCAAAGTGATACTGGCAAGTTAGTAGCGCAAAAGGATAATATTATTACGTCCAACACGATCATCAAGATCGAGAACTTAGGCGAAAACATCAACTCCGATCTGGGCGAGTTGCGGCCTACCGTTTCTGCAGATGGCAATCTGCTGTTTTTTATTTGTGAGAATCACCCTGCCAATACCAAGTATAATTCAGTTCCCAATTCACAGGATATCTGGTATTCTGAACGGGATTCAAATGGTGTGTGGAAAGAAGCGCGCCATTTAAAATATCCGTTGAATACGGCACAGTATAATGCGGTGTATTGGATCTCGCCCGATAAAAACCGCATTCTGATTCGCGGTGCGTTTGGCAACGGAGGCGCTTATTTTGGAAAAGGCGTAAGCCTTTGTACCCGCCAGGCCGATGGCCGCTGGAGCGAACCGGAAATGTTGTATATAAAAAAGTACGACAAATACGACAAAGGCCAGGTTTCTGGCGCCACCCTTACGCCCGACATGAAAGCATTGGTGTTGTATATGTCGCCTGAACCGGGCAGTCCCAATAACGACCTGTGGGTTTGCTTTCGTGAAGATGATGGCAGCTGGACGGAGCCCAAAAGCCTGGGTAAGCAAATCAATTTCCCTGGTAATGAAATGACCCCTTACATCGCCTCTGATGGTGTTACCATGTATTTCAGCAGCGACAAACCCGGTGGTTTGGGCGATAACGATATTTACATGACCAAAAGGCTGGATAAAACCTGGACAAAATGGAGTACGCCGGTGAATTTGGGTGCGCCCATCAACACCGAAGGCTGGGATGCCTTTTTTACCCTGGATGCCGGTGGTGAATATGCGTATTTAACCAGCAATAAAGATACCTACGGCGAAAGCGATATCGTACGGGTGAAGCTGTTAGAGCGTGAAAAACCAAACCCGGTTATCCTGGTTAGCGGTAACGTGTATAACGCAAAAACAAAACAACCGCTTAGCGCGTCGCTTATTTACGAAACCCTGCCCGATGGGGTAGAAGCGGGCAACGGTTTATCGAGCCCAACCGATGGTGCTTTCAAAATTGTATTGCCTTACGATAAGAACTACAGTATTCGCGCCAGCGCCGATAAATTCTTTGCAATTTCTGAGAACCTGAACCTTGACTCAATGGTGAAAGCAGGCTTCCAGGAAATTCATAAAGACCTGTACCTGGTGCCCATTGAAATTGGCCAGGTGGTTCGCCTGAACAACGTGTTCTTCGACTTCGATAAATGGGACCTGCGTCCCGAATCGGATGTTGAGCTGGACCGTGTAGTTAAATTGTTGAAAGAAAACCCGGCTATTGAAATTGAGTTAAGCGCCCACACGGATAGTAAGGGTTCTGATGATTACAACTTCAGACTTTCTGATAACCGTGCCAAATCGTGCGTAGAGTATATCATCTCGAAAGGTATTCCTGCCAGCAGGATCACTTCTAAAGGATATGGTGAAAGCATGCCGGTGGCTACTAACGAAACCGATGAAGGCCGTCAGTTAAACCGTCGTGTTGAATTCAAGATCCTGAAAAACTAATGTGATAATTAGCTAATTTGATAATGTGATAATGAAGGTGAGTCTCCGCCAAGGCGGACGGCTCACCTTTCTTTTTTATATTTACCTATAAATTAGTCTGCATGAGAACCTTCGCTGCCCTTTTGGCTGTTAGTTTACTAGGTCATATAAGTATAGCGCAAACGAAAAAAGCGCCTATAGATGCCATTAAACAAGCTGATCTGAAACGGGACCTGTTCACGTTAGCCGATGATCATTTCAGAGGGCGCGAAGCTGGTACGCTGGACGAGTTAAAGGCTTCCATGTGGCTGGCATCAGCAGCGCGCAAGGCCGGGTTGGAACCCGCTGGCGATGATGGTACTTATTTCCAGTTCTTCTCCCTCATTCGCGAACGTATAAGTGATCACAGTACAATTAAGATCGGTAACCGCTCATTCAATTTGTGGAAAGATGTAGTGGTGTATGAACCTTCCTTTGCCACCGTAAATGCGCCCATCGTATTCATCAATAATCCCGATACCGTTGCTGACGAAACCATAAAAGGAAAAGTAGTGGCCTTGCAGTTCACCCCGCAGGGTATAACCGATCCACGTAAAAACATTCCCTGGCGTTATAATGCATTTGTGATCTCGGCCTGGGCGCGCAAGTTGGCCGCCAAAGGCGTAAAGGCCATTTTGTTTGTGTCAGACGATCTGGCTGAGCAGGCATTTCCACGCGCTGCCCAATACTCCAACCGTGGTAGTTACCAAATAGAAGGCAGTTTGTTTACCAGCCGCCGGTTGTTAAAAGAAATTCCTATTATTTGGGTGCGAAAGGAAGCGCTTGACCTGGTACGCACACCCGGGCAGCGATTGGAGGCACAGATCATTTCAGAATCGTTTACTTATCCTTCGGTAAACGTGGTAGCCAAAGTAAAAGGCAGCGATCCGGTTCTAACCAAAGAATATGTATTGTTCAGCGGTCACCAGGACCATGATGGCGTACGTAATATTGAGGGCGCAAAAGATTCAATTTTTAATGGCGCCGATGACAATGCCACCGTTAGTGTGGCCCTGCTGGCCATAGGCCGCGCTTTTCATCAGCAACCAGGTAAACGCAGCGCGTTGTTTGTTTGGCATGGCTCTGAAGAGCGGGGCTTGTTTGGTTCAACCTGGTATGCCGAACATCCTACTGTACCGCGCGAATCGCTGGTGGCCGTTTTAAATGGCGATATGATAGGGATGAATGCGCCAGACAGCGCCGCATTACTGGGTGTTATTTCGCCACACCTTAGTTCAGGCGACCTGGTGAAGATTGCGTTGCAGGAGAATGCAAAGGGACCGAAATTTAAACTGGATACTGTGTGGGATAAAGCCTCGCACCATGAGGCCTGGTATTTTCGCAGCGATCATTTTCCCTATGCTAAAAAGAATATTCCCGCCATATTTTTCAGTACGTTGCCCCATCCGTTGTACCATACACCAGGCGATGAAGCCTCGGCTATTAATATAGAAAAGCTCACCAAAATGACCCGCTGGATGTATGCCACCGGTTTTAGTGTAGCCAATGCAGCCAACCGGCCACGGCTTGAACCAGGTTTTAAACTCGAACGGTAACCAACTACATTTCAGGCGTTTTTGTCGTTACAAGGATGGCACAGGATACAAATCAAAATTAAATCCCTATTTTCAGGTCAGTAAGCTCAAACTGTTTTAAACCTAACACGATGCCTCTCTCCATGCATGCCATAAAGAACGATGGGGCGGCCTTTGAAAAATACTTCAAACAACACTTCGCTTCGTTATGCAGCTGGTGCCAGCATAAATATGAATTTGATACTGATATCGCT
>CBIMFG010000242.1:0-6453 GCA_966243125.1 uncultured Niastella sp. | reverse complement strand
GGCATTCTCTGATCCGTGGTTCAGGGATGCATTGATCGCTTTTACAATCGATCGTTCATTAGAGCCTACATACTCACTTACGCCGTTCACTACTACCTGCGGGGTATAGATCGTTTCCAGGTTCATCCAGTTGGAATACTGCCGTTGGCGGGCAGTAAATTCAGCCGTACTGAATTTGTCCTTCCAACCCAATTGGTTCCAATAATCAACATGAAACGCAACCACATACACCGGTTTGCCGGCATTCTCCAATTGCAGCTTTTCCATAAGCGCATCTGCCGGCGGACAACTTGAACATCCTTCTGATGTGTATAGTTCTACCAACGCAAATCCTTTGTTATCACCAGTTGCTTTTTCAGTTGCGGGTGTTTGGCAGGCAACCTCTGTTAATGACAGCGAACACACATCCACAAATCCTGCTAACTTTTTTATTTTTGTCCAGCTCATATGATTTGTTTGTTCCACAAATTGACGACAAAACCGCCAATTAAAAATCAACAAAAGGCCCAGGTAGGCGAATTGGCACCTGAAGTAGACAATTAAGGACGTCAATATTCAGCCATTTAATTCTACTTTTGACTCATCAAATGAGCACAAAAAACTTCACCATTTCCAATAAGATCATCAGGCTAAGTTCACTGGCGCTTGGCCTGCTGATGGCTGTTCCAAAAATTGCGGAACGGCCTTTTAACCTGTACGAAACAGTGGTCAACTGCAGTGTTACCGCGCTGTTCGCCCTGTTTGTTTGGTACTACAATATTTATACACTTCCTAAATACACCCACCGCGATATTGCCAAAGGCTTTTCGATAACCCGCCTTATTATAAGCCTGGTAACAGGCATAGGCGTTATGTTCCTGCTGGCCTTATTGCAACAGGAGTTGATTGCTACACTCGATTTTGGTCCCAACATGTTAATGATAGAAGTAAGAGGCGTGCTGGTGAATGTTACCTTTTATATGTTCATTCACTTTCTGTACCAGAACTACCAGCATCAAAAAGTGAGCATTGAACTGGAGCGAACTAAAATGGACAACCTTGCCGCCCAGTATGAATTGTTAAAGCAACAGGTGAACCCGCACTTTCTGTTCAATAGTTTGAACACGTTGAAATACATGGTGGAGAGCAGCGATGAACATTCGGTTGATTTCATTTTAAAGCTGAGTGATTTTTACCGCTTCACCCTCGAAAGCCGGAAGCTTGATCTGATACCTGTTTCGGAAGAATTGAATACGCTGGAAGCCTATATCTTTTTGCAAAAAGCCCGCTTTGAAGATGGGCTCGATGTTTCCATTAATATCAACAAGGCACATTATGCATCCAATATGCCGCCGTTTACTTTACAGCTGTTGATCGAAAATTGCATCAAACATAATATTGTGTCGTTGGAGAAGCCACTGCAGGTGCGCATCTATTCACACAATGAGTTTATCATTGTAGAGAATAAGATCCAGTTAAAAAGAACAAAAGAAGCCTCTGCCGGGGTGGGTTTGGAGAATATTAAACAACGCTATTTGCACCTGCTCGATAAAAAGGTGATTGTAGAGCCCGGCGACACACTCTTTACCATAAAACTACCCGTTGCATGAGAATCGTAATTATTGAAGATGAAGTAAAAGCCGCTAAATCGCTGGCCAACATGATTGCGGCCATCCGGCCTGCTGCAAATATTGTAGCCAGTTTACAAAGTGTGGAAAGCGCGGTGAACTTTTTCACCACCAACGATCAACCCGATCTGGTGTTTATGGATATTCAGCTGTCTGACGGGTTGGCTTTTGAGATCTTTGAAACCGTTCAACTCCGCTGCCCGGTAGTGTTCTGCACCGCATTTGGCGAATATGCACTGGATGCCATTAAAGCCAACGGTGTTGATTATATTCTGAAACCATTTTCAAAAGAAGCAATACAAAAGGCGTTTGAGAAGATAGATAACCTCAAGAACTTTTTTCAGCAAAATTCCCAACCCGATCTCAGTGGGTTACTGGCTAAAATAGGCGCTGCCAATAAAGGCAAGGAAAGTTTCCTGGTGTTTAAAGACAATAAGTACCTCACCGTTCAAACCGGGCAAATCGCCTTTATTTATATCCGGTACGATACCACCACCATCATGACCTTTCAGGGACAAAGCTATCCACTTACCCAATCGTTGGAAACGGTACAGGAACAATTATCGCCTAAACAGTTTTACCGCCTCAACCGGCAATACCTGGTAAACTTTAAGGCCATCCAGGAAGTAGAACATTATTCAGCCCGTAAACTGTTTGTAAAGCTGGTGTTGCCCACACCCGATGAGTTATTGATTGGCAAGGAAAAGACTACTGCTTTTCTGGAATGGATGGGGGAGCGGTGAAGGGTGAAGGTATAAAGTATAAGGTTTAAAGTCTTTAATTTCAGATCGCTGATATTAATCGGGCACTCCGAAATTCAGGCTCACCTTAAACCTTATACCTTATACTTTAAACTTTACTCTTCTGAATAAACTTGCGATGATCTCTTCCCCAGTTTATCATTTCCATAATGATCTTGCCAAAGGTGCGGCAATACTCGGTGGGTTCATATTCTACTGATACCGGCGTATCATCGTACACGGTTCTTTTCACCAACTTATTCAATTCCATTTCTTTCAATTCTTTCGACAGCATTCTGGTGGTAATGCCCGGAATGCTGCGTTCTATTTCCCTGAACCGCCGGTTGCCATTACACAACGAATTGATAACCGGGATGCGCCATTTGCCCCCGATAAAATAAAGGGTATCCTGTAATGACTTCAATTCCTCTGCCTGGTCTCTTTTCATACTGTTAAAATGTATACTGGTATACTCTATGATACTGGTAACAAAAGTATACCAATTGCCCGATACCTTTGTAAAAAATATTTTAACTATGGAAAAGTTCAGCAATAAAGTGGCGATAGTAACCGGTGGAAACAGTGGTATTGGCTATGCAACTGCCAAAGAATTAGTAGCACAGGGCGCTACCGTAATCATTACCGGCCGTCGTAAAGAAGCCATTGAAAAAGCAGCAAAGGAAATTGGCGCCATTCCATTTGTGGCCGATCAGGCAAGTTTAACAGATACAGACGAGCTGTATAAAGGAGTTCAACAAAAGTTCGGCAAGGTTGACATTCTGTTTATCAATGCAGGCATTGTGGGTTCAATGGGCCCTATTGAAAACATGAGTGAAGAAAACTTCGACAGTGTAATGGGTATTAACTTCAAGGGCGTCTATTTTACATTAAGTAAGTTTATTCCGTTGTTACCCGAAGGTGCTTCGGTAGTGATCTTATCTTCTATTGTAGCGGCTACGTACAACCCAAACAGTTCGGTGTACCAGGCCAGTAAAGCAGCATTGAACTCCATCGCTAAAACCGCAGCGGCTGAACTGGCTCCTAAAAAAATCAGGGTTAACATTGTAAGCCCCGGCCCTACCCGTACTGAAGTAATGACCAAATCGGGGATGGATGAAAACACCGTGCAAAAAATCATGGACCATCTTACCAATACCATCCCGCTTAAGAAGATTGGCACTGCAGAAGATGTGGCCAAACTGGTTACTTACTTAAGCGATGAGGGCGCCTCCTTTATAACCGGTTCTGAGTTTGTTATTGATGGCGGGTTAACGTTGTAAAGTATGTGCAAACAGGTTCGTTTGGCGGCGAACCTGTTTGGTTATACTAAAGCAGGTTTATTCACAACCGTCACAAACAAATTTTCCACCCACAAATATAAATTTCGGCCTTTCAGGAGGAACACAGCCGCAATCATTGTTAAGGCCCCGAGCCTTCAGTTTGAGATCACGCACCTCAAATCTTTCGTCTAAACCATGGTCCTTTAACAGCCCTTGTACACCCCGCATAAACTGAGTACTAATATCGTTGCTTATAGCAGACAGTTGCTTACTTTTTTTTGATGGGGCTGGCTTCTTTTTGGCAAGCACCTTCTTTTTAGCTGGCGCTTTCTTTTTAACTGCCGTTTTCTTTTTAGCTTTTGCCATATATTTAATTATTAATAGTGAGCCAGATAGTGTCGGCCTTCCCATTTATACTCCTAACCGGATCAATAATACTGCCCACAATTCCAATTGTGGTGCCAACACCCAAAAGAGGGGCCGCATAAATAGTAGATGCCTGTGAGCTGGCATTGGATGAGGCCCGGATAGTAGTGAAGTGCCCGCCTACCCGCACTCCGCCGGGGAAAATATCTTCGAATTGCACCTCCGCTCCCATCGACACTTTACCATTGTTACCGCTCCTGAACGTTGCAACAATTGTATCCTGACTACTGGCACTGGATCCTATGCCAAGTGAAGAGGCATGCAGATCAACTGATTCGGGCAAAACAGTATTTGCGGTGATAGTTTCCTGTCTTGAATAATCTCCATTGGGCGAGGTCGTTGCCGGAGCCACGGTTACAATGATCTTACCGGCCGACATAGGGCCTTTTAATGTAGCAATAGCTTTGAGATCTCGATTAACAAAATCAGCCTTTACCTTAAGTGTCCCATCGGCGCCTGCTCCCACGAGCGATCCGCCTGAGGTTGAAAAGATCACGTCCCGCCTGTCTTCGCTGGCATCAGGGTTCAGTACAGCCGTCAACGTTACCGAACTGCCATCAGCATCTATGGTCTCGTTATCTACAGTAAAGCTTTTGATCACCTCATTTATGTCTACATCTTTACCACACCCTAATAGACTTATTAAAACGCTAAATAAAATTATCTTTCTCATTTGAATAGATTTGTAAAATCCCTTACGCCCTGAACCAGGTCAATATCCGCTGCCAGGCTAACATATAAGCCCGCCGCAACTGTTTTATTACTGATCAGCTTATTCTTATTCTCTCTTTTCAGCAAACTCGTGCCGGCACCTACTTTGAGAAACCGGCCAAAGCGATAAGCCGGCCCTACCAGCAGTACACCATTGCCTATCAGATTATCAAACTGCGAATTAGACATATCGCCAAAAGTTAGTCCTACACTCAACGATAAATGCTGCCAAAAGCAATTATAGGTAGCTATATTATAATCCATGTCAGCTGACTTTTGATAACGGCGATGGGGGAAATCCTTGTTTCTTGAATTTCTATCAATAGGCCGGAAATAAATATTTACCCCATAATAGGGTTTGGGCATGTATACAAATTTGTTTTGCGCATCCCATACACTAATATTGGCCACCCCCAAATCCATTGTAATGCGGTTGCCGCCCTGTGTTTTCAGATCTTTTGCAGTAGTAGTACTAACAAGGATATCAGCCTCCTGAATCTTATCCTCTTTTTCAATCGCTTCATTGATCTTTTTCAAATTGTCCTCAATAAACTTTTTATTCCCGGCCAATACATCAGCAATTTCTTTTAATTGAGCTCTTATTGTTTGTAAATCTGTATCATTTTCTATAGCCAGGCTTTGCTCCACCGCATTGGTCAATGTATCGAAGTAAACCAGGGAGGCCGAAATATTGGAGACGCGGGCGGTAAAATCATTTGAATCAGTTGGTTCAGCAGCATTAACGTATTTAACCGTTTTGCAGCCATTGAAGATCGAATCTATTTTCCCTTCATTGATTATCCGGCTCAAGCGTCCGAGATCTTTAAACTTTATACGCTGCCTGGTTAGGGTAGTTGACAGCGTATTCAATTGAGCTATAGATAAAAAAGAACTGGTTCTATAGTTTACGCCGGTATGCAGTTCAACGTAGAAGGATGACAATTTGCTGGTATAAAACGTCTGGTATTTACTTTGACTCAACGCAAGAAAATCGGTACGAAATTCGTCATTATGGGTAGCTTCCTTTAGCGCATCATATGTCTTTTTGATCTTATTTGCATCCCCGGTGCGCAAGGCTTCATTGAGCGCATAAGCCTTTTTAAGGTTACTATTGGTGAGCGACCGAATAACAACTATCATAAATAACTTTTCCGGCTTCAGAGCAGGAAAATGAATAGACAAGGTGTCGTGATCGGTATCAAAATCAAACAACCCGCCACTGGGTGTAAATATCAGATCAGGAATAGACTGGTTGGCAACCTTGTCGTCAATCACCGGTTGTACAAATCCGCCTGAAAAATGAGCCTGATGAACAAAAATTTTTCTGATATACTGGGTATTACAGCCAGGTACAAGAAAAGTAAATTTTTTGTCGAATGGTATTACAATGCTTCCCACTGCTGTTGTTAGCTTGTTATCATAAACAATGACAGTTTCGGATTGGCTATAGGCACTACAAATACAGCATACATAAAGCACTCCCAAAAAACAATATTTCCACATGATTGATGTCGTTATATTAATGTCCTAAATGCATATTATAGATAGTCAACATAAACCTCCACTGCCTTCATTTTCTTTTTCTGCTCTTTAACACACTTGAATTCGAAATGAAACGCTTTGACTTCCGCTTTTTGAGTGGCCTTATTCCATCTAAAGCGTAAAAACTTAATTGCCCAGTTTGGAAAT
>CBIMFG010000241.1:0-6461 GCA_966243125.1 uncultured Niastella sp. | reverse complement strand
GCACACAGTCCAGCTTTAATAAGGGCTGGAATACGGTTCACAAATTCTTCGTAGCGCTTCAACAATTCTTCGTTGTTTTTAAAACTCACATACCCCCAGTTGTTCTTTTGTTGCCAGGTATGGTTTTCTACCGGCAAACCCAAACCGCCAAACTCACCCAGTACCAACACCTGTTTGGCGCCAAACAAAATAGGATCGGGCATCAATGGCTCGGGGTAGTTATGCAGATCGCAGATATCTCCTACCGGTTCAAAATTACCGCCGCTGGCGCTGTTCACCAGGCGCGAGGGATCCTGTTGTTGAGTTACCTGTACAATTTCTTTTGTTTTGAATTGCCCCCACCCTTCATTAAAGGGCACCCATACAACAATACAGGGGAAATTGTACAGTTTCTCCATAATAGCGCGCCATTCGTTGCGGTAGCTGCTTTCTGATTCAGAGCTACGGTCTTTATCGGTGGCTTTTCCGTATATGCCGGGGCGCGATTCCCAGCGATTGCCAAGGTCGCCACTAGGCATATCCTGCCATACCAGCATTCCCAGCTTATCGCAGTAATTATACCAGCGGGCAGGTTCTACCTTTACGTGTTTGCGGATCATATTAAAGCCCATGGCTTTTGTTTGCTCTATGTCGTACTTCAACGCTTCATCGGTTGGCGCAGTGTACAATCCATCGGGCCACCAGCCCTGGTCAAGCGGACCGTACTGGAATACAAATTCATTGTTCAGCAACATGCGTTGAATACCGTTGTTGTCTGTACCCACCGAAATTTTGCGCATAGCGAAATAACTACTGATGTCATCGGTCTTTTTATTCTTTTGCAACAGCGATACTTTCAGATCATATAAGAAAGGATGACCAGGCGACCATAACTCGGCATTGGGAATAGAAAGCGGGATCTCAGTACCAGGCGCCGCGGTTTGCTCAGTGATCTTTTCGGTACCATGATAAGCGGCGATCAATACCTGGTCGCCGGGTTGTGCATTTTCTACCTGTGCGCTAACGTGAACTACGCTTTTGTCGATATCAGGTGTTTGTTTAATGCTGCTGATATAGGCTTGGGGAACAGCTTCGAGCCATACAGTTTGCCAAATGCCGGTCACCGGGGTATACCAGATGCCGTTGGGATTTTTCACCTGTTTGCCTCTTGGTTGCGGCCCATCATCGCTGGGGTCCCACACCCGCAAAGCAAGTTGTTGAGCGCCTGATTTATTCAGAGCTGAAGTAATATCTAATGAAAAGGGATCATAGCCGCCCTGATGAGTGCCTACTTTTTTTCCGTTTATAAACACCTCGCACAACCAGTCTACCGCGCCAAAATGCAGGAGCACGCGTTTGCTTTTAAAGGTAGCAGGCATGGTAATAGTACGTTGGTACCACAGCGCACTGTCCTTCCCTACTGTTTTGGTCACGCCGCTGAGTGCGCTTTCAATGGCAAAGGGCACCAGGATCTTTCCGGCATAAGCGGTTGGAATGTTTTGCGCTGCTGCGGGTAACACGGAGTACTGCCACTGTCCATTCAAATTGAGCCAGGTGCTGCGCACCAGTTGGGGACGCGGATAGTCGGGTAACGGGTGCTGCGGATCCACCTTTTCTGCCCAACTGGTCATTATGCGGTCACCGGCTGGTTTCCATTGGGCAAACGATGATATCGTTATAATACAGACAACAAGCAATGCAAACGGTCTCTTCATATTCTCAGTTTGTTTTTGAAATGAGAAATGATGAATGAAGAATATTAAATGAAAAAGTAGAAAGCCAGTCCTGGGTGTATTTACTTTCTTATTCTTCATTCATCATTTTTAATTTTTAATTTCACAAATCTATCTTCATCACTGGCGAAAAGATCCTATCTTCTACTCCAGCTATCTTTAAACCAATTCTTGCAAATACATAATTCTGAGCAGGGGTTAAGGTGGGCACGGCTACACTTAAATTTACGTTATTCGGGTCGGTAATGTCGCTTCCGTTCACCGTTTTTACCGCCACATTATTGGCGCCGGAAACAAATGCTGTTTTGTTTATATACAAACTTACATTTTCAATATCCCGGGCCGATGCATCGGTAATGATCTTTTCTATTTTAAAAGTACCGGATACGTTTCCGCCCGATCTGGTTAATTGCGGATTCCGAAGCATATAAAAGGGTGTTACTTCTATGTCAAATTCCTGGTTTCCCTTCAACGAAATGAATGTGGTATCGGAAGCGCCGGCAGTTGTTTGCTTCCCGATAAATGGCCCCTGGCCGTTGGGAATTATGAATTTATACTCGCCATTGAACAGAAGCATGGAGTACGTTCCTTCCTGCGTAAACACGGCATCGATGGGACCGGTCTTTCCAAATCCATCCTGGTACAATTCAAATTTTACCTGATCGTATTCAAGGCCAATGGCTTCCCCTTTGTATACCACGCGGCCAGTGAGTTTGCTTGAAGGAGGATCGTAGTTGTCTTTTCTGCAGGAAGTAGTGATAACTATCAGCAATGCGATATAATAGATATAGTATTTCATAATTGTTGTTTAATCGTTATTGATTAGGCTGTCGTACTATCTTCGGATTATTCGCCCTTACATTATCATCAATTAAAGAGTAATAATTCCCCAAACGGAACCGGTTGGCGCCGGTAACCAGAGTGGGCAGCGAGATCTTATACAACCATTTTCCATTGTTGGCACTGGCAGGGTCGTACAACCGGTACGGTATTAAGCCATAAGGCTGCGTGCTTCGTTTGGTGGCGGTACCGATATTACTGAGCAAATCGGCCACCGTCATTTTATTTCCATCCCATACCATGTGCGCCAGTCGCCAGCGTTTCAGATCAAACAGAATGTGTCCTTCAAAAGCCAGTTCAATGCGGCGCTCGTGCACAATGCGATCAAAGGTTATGTCAGCGGCCATTAAAGGAATGGTAAAACCGGCGCGGGCACGTACCTGGTTCAGATAGCCCGCAGCCACATTGTGCTGTCCCAATTCAAAGGCTGCTTCGGCTGCATTCAATAATATTTCAGCATAACGATAGCGAATGAATGGACTTTCGCTGTTAGTACCCCGTGAGCCGGCGCCCGGGGTAGGGTCTACATACTTGCGTAAGTAAAAACCGGTTTGCGCGGTAAATTCCTTGGCGCTTACCGGTCCGTCAAAGCCTACTACCTGTGTGGGGGATGATTGTCCGGGTAACGTTTTTTGAGCGCCGCGATCATCGCCGGTGATTATGGTGCCATCAGCCAACTGGTAACCGGCCCAAATATCAACCACGCGGCCTTTAAAAGCCGAGCCGGGCAAAATAACCGTGCCCCCTAACCGTGCATCCCGGCCGGCAAATATATCGAGCTGATTAGTATAATAAACGGGGTTGCCCAATGCATCCGTAGCAGGAATGGGGGCAAAAGTATTATCGAGTTTTTCAAAGCTTTCTACCAGGTTCAACGAAGGGTTTATACGGCCACCCTCTTCTTCTTCTGCGCCATACCGCGGCTGGGTGCTTACGGTAAAGCCATTCACCCGGCCACTTTTCAGTTTGAAATCTTCCACCCAAATGCTTTCGGAATTATTGCTTTTATCAATAAAGATGTTGGCAAAATTCTCCGACAGATCGGGTTTCTTATTGTACAAAGCATATGTACCTGCACTGCCGGTGATGATCTCCTTTGCTGCATTCAATGCTTTGGTATAATAACCTGTAGCCAGCGAGGCGGGAATGCTTACCTCCAATCCTGGCAATGCCACCTGCGGAGTGTTGGCGCCGTATTTGGCAATAGAACCGGCATAGAGGGCTGCCCGGCTTTCCATAGCCAGTACGGCCGCTTTGGTGGCCCTGCTTTTTTCATTGGGGTTTACCGGCAGGTCATTTTTGATGGCTTCTGCTTCGCTAATAACAAAATCATACACCTCCGATTCTTTTGCTCTCGCATGTTGCAGGTAAGTGGGATCGCCGCCAAAATCGTACAATAACGACTCGGTGATCAGGGGTACACCACCCATGCGTTTTACCATTTCAAAGTAATAATTGGCACGCAGAAAACGGGCTTCGCCCAAAAAGCGGGCCCTGTCTGATGCTGATAAGGCTTTTGCCACCGCAGCACGTTCAATAAATAAATTCAGATCGCGGATGTACCCATAATCCCAGGTGTTCCACTCCTTAAATTCCCATTGATTGCGTTGTACAATATTGGCGCTGCCGTTCTCAGAGGGAAAGCTTTCGCTAAAATCCGCAAATGACGCCCAGCCATTATCCAGGCCTGAAAAATCGAGCTGGCGGTTATACAGGTCAGCGAGGATGGATAAAACCTGCGCCGGATCGCTGAAGGCCTGTTCGTTGGTTAGAATGGACGTTGGCTGTACGTTTAAAAATTCGCTGTCTTTTTTACAACCGGCTGCCAGCAACAGCGCTGTACTATATATGATGAAGGATATCTTTTTCATAGTCAGTTTTTAAAAGGAAAGGTTTAAGCCTACGTTTATAAATCTGCTTTGTGGAAACTGCAATCCATTATCGTCATTGATCTCGGGATCCATGCTGTATTGTCTTACATTGTCGATCGAGAACAGATTGTAAGCATTTATATAGAACCGCGCCCTTTCCATTTTCACCTGTTTAATGAGTTTGGTGGGTAGTGAATACCCTAATTCAATCGTACGCGCACGTAAATACTTTATGTTGTGCGCCCAGAAGGTGGAAGCCTTGTTGTAATTACTATGCCCTCCATCGTTCATGCGAAGCGCCGGATATTTACCGGGTATCCAATCACTTTTTGGATCAAATGGATTCTCCCGGTGCCAACGATCGAGTAAGATGGGATTCAAATTGCCATCATTCTGGAAAGGGATCCTGGTTTCCCAATTCTGAAACCAGGTATAACCAGATGCGCCGGAAAAGTCGGCCCTAAAATCGAAGTTCTCATATTGTAATGTTATGCTGATGCCGTAATTAATATTGGGCGGATTGTTATCGCTGCCATACCCAATGGGCCGTTCATCGTAGCCATCTATCTTGTTATCGCCATTTACATCTTTATAAATAAAATCGCCGGGTAATAATGTTTTGTTACCCTGCCCATCAATATTCACGGGATAATTGTTGATCTGCTCCTGCGAAGTGAACCGTCCAATCATATCATACCCCCAATTGATGCGCGTAAGGCGATTCTCCCCGGAGTTACGGTATTGATCCCACGAATTAAAGAAAACAGGTTTATAGGAAGAAAGGAACTTTGACCGGGAATACGACAGGTTACCGCTTACGCTGAAACGCAATTTCTTATAGGAACCATTGTATGTTAAGGCGCCCTCTTCGCCATACTGCGCATCGCTGTTGATGTTCTCATCGGGTAAGGTATAACCAATCTCCGAAGGCACCAGCACATCAGATTTTCGGCCACGCAAACCAGAGCGTTTGCGATAGAAGTAATCGAATGTACCGGAAAGCTTTCCATTCCACAAAGAGAAGTCGAACCCAATATCGGTCATCTTACTCTTCAGCCAGGAAATATTGGTAATGGGTACGCCACGGTCTCTCGATCCTACAACAGGTACGCCGCTTAAGATAGCTATCCCCTGGTTGTAGTTGTAACCTTGTACATAAGAGAACGCGGGTAGATCAAGCTGTTTACCATCATCACCCAGAATACCATATGACCCACGGAGCTTGAAATCGGTTAACGGATTGTTGCCGCCTAACAGCTTTTGCATAAAGGGTTCTTCGGTAATTCGCCAACCACCAAACACAGAAGGGAAATACCCCACCCGGTTATTGGGTGCAAACAAATACGAGGCATCACGCCGTGCCGACATCTCCAGAAAATATTTGTTGTCGTAATTATAGGTAAGCCGGCCAATATACCCTATACGCGCTTCCTTATCGTCACTGTCTTCATAGGTATCGGCCGTGTTGAAATAAATAAGGGTAAGGGCATTGGTGCTGGGCACAGAATGGATTCTGTTGCGCAGGCGCTGGTTCTTGATACGCTCATTCACCACCAGCGCGCCAATGGTATGCAAACCAAAAGTGCGGCTGTAGTTCAGTTTAAGCTGTTGGGTAATATTGATCTGTTTTATCTGTTCCCGCTCCCGGTAGGGATTGGTACTGCCACCGGTTGGTTTATAGCTTTCATCAAGCGGATTGTAGGTATAAGTTACATAGGTATACTCATGGTTATTATAATAGTAATCGGCTAAATAATACGAATAAACGCCACTTACGGTTAGTCCTTTTACAAATGGCACTTCATAATCTGCATTGAAATTGGTTTGCAGTACCCGCCAGTCGCTGTGGAATTTACCACTCCATTTCGTATTCAGGTAGGCCCAATTGGTTTCATTGTGTTTTATGTCGTTGAGGTAATTGGGATTGTCATTCGCATAAGGCCGTTCCAGCGGTGTATTGCGCAAAATGGCAAAACGGGCCAGCCAGTAATCATCGCCATAAGGCACGCCGGGATTGTCGCGCGTTTCAATACGGCCA
>CBIMFG010000240.1:0-6475 GCA_966243125.1 uncultured Niastella sp. | reverse complement strand
GCTAATATCGTGTATTTGCTCGCGAACTCTGATAAAGTAAATGATTTAAAAGCAAGGTTGCAGGAGGCGAAAGATACAACCACCCGGGAAGCCCGTTTCCTTAGCCAGGTAATTGACGATATTCAGTTGCTGCAGGCCAAATATAACAGCGACCCGCTGATAGCACCCATGGAAGAGCTGAAGGTGCTAAAAGTGACCGACAAAGCCTATAATGATTCAGTAAACCAGGCATTTAAGATCGCTTACTTTCAAAGAAAAGAAGACGTGATCAATTTGATGGGGTTGTCTATTATAAGATATGTACATGACATTCAGTTAGGCCTTACCTGTCTTGATATTTGTTATGGTCCCTCTATAAAAATGCTGAAAAAGAATGGCGTATACTTCGCACTTGCCTTTTCAGGATTGTGCCTGATCTATTTGTTTATCAGAAATCGCAGGCAAGCTACTCCTGCCATCAAAAAGTCACTATCTCCCTATGGTAAACAGGTGCTTCTTTTTGTTGGCGTGCTTCTGTTCACGTCCATCTTTTTTGCACTCTTCCTAACTGTTTCAGGGGGAATAGAATTAAGACGTACTGTTTTTCCGGCATGCATCTTCCAGTTGCTGGCCATAAGTTATCTTCTTATTAACAGGTATAATTTAATGGCGCCCCAAAAGGAGCATAAGCATTAACCTGGCTGAAAATATATGGCTTAATTCAAATTGACTATTGCTTATTTCCTTTGATGAGGCCATTTTCAACTTAAAGATTCTGTCAAAAGCACAAGATGACCATCTTTTCTTTTTGGCGAGTCATAAAATGAGTTAAACGATCATCTTTCCGATTTTATGACGCTGTTTCACTACTACATGACCCACCAAAACTTTTTATGCATCAAAAAAAGATATCGATGGCGGCACAGTGCTGAAACTAACTCATAAAATTGACTACATAGCCATGAAATCTTTTTGAGAGCCGTGTAGAACATAAAATGATTCAGAAAAAGAAAAAGACCATTGTGTTTATCTATAAATGACTCAAAAAAAGTAATAAGCCATCATTTCGTCAATTTTCCACTAAATCAAATCCTCAAACCCATATTTAGCCATACTCCAAAAAGCATCTAACGCAATAAGGCGCTCCTTCAAAAACGAGATCATTGCCGGCCAGTCTTCTTTGCGGTGAATATTTACTCCGGTCAATTCTTTTCTTACAGCACTAACTGTTTTTCCCCATTCATCAGTTGCATTTTGCTGCCATTGCCAAACTTCGCCGTCCAATTCACTTTCTAACATAGCTTTTAGCTCCGTCAGCTTTTCATAATGGGCAGCGCGCAACACATCGTCCTTATGCGATAATACAATAGCAATGCTCACCAGTTTATGATCTGCGTCCATTTTAAACTGAACGCCAGGAATACCGGTTTTATAGTTCAGCCAGCCAACCGCTGTTCCCTCCGCCGACAAAACAGGCTGCATATACCTGCCGAAAGTTGTCCAAAATGCCTGTTTCTGACGCGAAACCTCTTCTTTTGTGTACATGCCATAAAGCTATCATTCCTCCGAAAAACAGGCAAACTTCATTTGGAATCCGCTATGAAGAGGTATAACTTAGTTTTACCCTGGCACTTGTATTGCATGTTAAACCATACGCAACCAACCTAAATACGCGTAAACTATCTATCCTGTGCAGTACTTATTACGTTGACTGACTCCTCAACCCGCCACGTTCGTATCCATTCAGCCGCACCTTATTTATCAGCTTCTACTTATTTATTCATCTCTAAAATGAAGGTTTATGTCATTCAACTTATTTGATTCAGTAAGAGGACTTATGGGCAATGATGTCATTGACAATGCCAGCAATGTTTTAGGTGAGAATGGAAATAACATGCAAAAAGCGGTATCCGGAGCCATTCCTGCGGTGCTCACCGGAATTCTGGATAAAGCAGGATCAGGCGATGCCGGCAACCTCCTTAGAATGGCTAAAGAAACATCTAACAGCGGCATGACGGCTAATATAGGCCGCTTTTTTACCGACAATAATTTGCTTGCCCGGGGCGCTGATTTGCTGAGGGGAATTTTTGGCGACCGCCTGAACAATGTTTCCAACATGATTGCCAATTATGCAGGCATTAAACCCGGTTCGGCAACGGCCTTACTGAATGTAGCTGCCCCCGCTGCACTGGGCGCTTTAGGCAGCCACGCTACATCTAACAACATGAGTACTTCTGGTTTCCTTTCCTTTCTTAACAATCAAAAAGATAACATCCTGAATTCAGTTCCTTCGGGCCTCAACCTTGCCAGCGCATTAGGATTAAGCAGCCTGGGAAGCATTGGAAACAGATTAACAAACGCATTATCAGGCGTTGGCAGCTCTATAAAAAGTACGGCAGCGAACCTGCCAGATACCCGAAAAAAAACCAATTGGTTTGTACCTGCCTTATTAGCGCTGGCACTTATTGCGCTCGTTTGGATTTTTATGAGTAAAAGAAATAACCGTAATGAGAATGCACAGTCAACTATCAATATGCGTCCTGATTCAGCCATTGCTTCGGCCCCACCTGCAAACCGCGAGGATAGCCGTGCATCCATAATGGTACAATTACCAAACGGAACAGAGATCAATGCTTATAAAGGTGGTATTGAAGATCAGTTAGTGAAGTTTTTAAACGATCCTTCACAAAAGGTTGATAAAAACAGCTGGTTTGATTTTGACAATGTGAATTTTGAAACCGGCAGTGCTGATATTATGCCTGAAAGCATGACCCAGTTAAAAAATATTGCTGCTATCATGAAGGCATTTCCGCATGCAGCAATAAAAATTGGCGGGTATACTGATAAAACAGGCAATGAAAGCAGTAACAAAAAACTGTCGCAGGCAAGAGCAGAAGCAGTAACAACTGCTTTAAAAAATGACGGAGTACCAGCATCTCAGCTGGCCGGCGCCGAAGGTTACGGTTCACAGTATGCCAAGGCAGCTGCCGATGCACCTGATGAAGAAAGAAAAAAAGACAGAAGGATGGCCATTAATGTGCGGCATAAATAATCTTGTTGTTTAAAGCACAAATGAAACATATGAAAAAGAACAATTTTGTAACGATGCTGCTACTTTGCATCCTGTTTTCCTGCGGTCCAAAAGATAGTAAAATTCAAGCCGACGTAGATACCGCCATTAGGAATAATCCTGCTACAACCGGCATAGCCGCCAATGTGCAGAAGGGCGTTGTTACGCTTTCGGGTGAATGTAAAGATGAAGCCAGTAAATCGGCTGCTGAATCGGAAGTAGCCAAAGTAAAAGGTGTAAAACAGGTGGTTAATAATTGTACGGTAGCTCCTCCCCCGGTTCAGGCTGCACCAGTAACTATTTCTGAAGATGCAACGTTAACCAGTAATGTAAACGATGCTATCAAAGATTATCCAGGCGTAAAAGCTACTGTTAACGATGGTGTTGTTACACTCACAGGAAATATTAAACGGTCGAACCTGCAAAAGCTAATGATGAGCCTGCAATCATTAAAGCCTAAAAAAATCGACAATCAGCTTACCATTCAATAAAGGAGGACCTAATTATGGCATTACAAGACAAATACCAGGAATTGCTGAATACGGCAAAAACAGTTGGCATCACCAACTTACAAGTTCGTGAACAGGATAATGTCCTTTATATTGACGGTGAAGCACCGAACGGTTCCGCGAAAGATAATTTGTGGAATACTTATGGCAAGCTTGATCCCGATTTTCGATCGGGCGATGTAGTGATGAATATAAATGTTTCGTCTATGGCGCCAGGCGGTAAAGCAAAGGTAACAACCGAACAATCGAATCTTAATATCAGAAAGGGACCGGGAACCGATCAGCCAATCGTAGGCAAAGCAGCGCATAACGAAATTGTTACGCTGGTTAGTAAAACCAACGACCAATGGTGGCTTATAAGAACCGATGCAGGTGAGGAAGGCTATGCTTATGCACAATATTTATCACCTCAAAGTTGAAAGGTTTTTAATTAAAGTATTAAGGGGATTTCTTCGTTTGAAGAGTCCCCTTAGTTTTTATAAGCGAAGCGGAGAGCAAAGGAATCGAACCTTCATCCCGTTGTTATACGAGAAACATCTTAGCAGGATGCCACAGCAAACCAGTATCTGACTACTCTCCAAATAAGCGGAAGGTACAGGACTCGAACCTGTAAACGCCTTTACACGTACGGCAGTTTTCAAGACTGCTGCATTACCAATTATGCTAACCTTCCAAAAAATTGAGAGCAGGGTGGGAATTAAACCCACATTGAATTGGTTTTGCAGACCAATCTCTATATCACTATTGAGTACCTGCTCAATTACTATTGCTCTTTACCGTTAGGCATAGCAGTAGCCCCTGTGAGATTCGAACTCACACTTTACTGTTTCTAAGACAGCAGCCTCTCCCGTTGGGTAAGGGCTAAAAACAAAAAACCCTTCAAGTGCTTGACCTGAAGGGCTTTAATGCGTTTATAAAGTTTATTTTTCTATCAACTTTCGTTCGCATACATACAACCGCCCTTCAGCTCGTAACAACTACTGAGCGACAGAGACAGTAAATATGAATTAGTGCGAATCATAGTGCAAAGCTAATGAAAGATTCTAAATAACAAAACACTCGCTACAATTATTTATTAATCTGCCTTTTCATATACGGGCAATTCATCTGGCGCCACCTCAATGATTTGCTTCAGCGGTCCTTTTATAACATTTCCGCGAAAGCGCCATTTTCCCTTTGGCACATACACTGTTCGGGTTACTGCTGGTAACCACCGGTGCTACCATCAACTTATTACCCAGCATAAACTGGTCCTGCACTTGTGCATAACCCTGATTGGGATAATTGTATTCCAGTGGCCGTAAGGCGGGTTCACCGGTGGCTGCTGATTGCCGCAGTACTTCCATAATGTAATTCACATAATGTTGCCGCAATTCCACCGCTTTATGCACAGCGCGTTGGTTATCCACATCCAATATTCGCCAGGGTGCAGCGGAAAACTGCATCATGGGCATTAATGCATGGCATTGTGCCGAACGAACTATAAGTTGCTCATCTATTTTTTTTCCGGGCGCAAAAGATGCGAGAAAGCCGCCGCCAATTATATCCGGACAAGTGAAGGTATAACCCATCAACTGTTGTGCAATGGTATTGGGAATCAAAGTTTGCAGATCGCTCCAGGTATGCGCTTTATCATTCAATCGTTGTCCTAATGGCTGTCCACCCATTTTCCACATGGCGCGGTATTCATTAAATGGAAAATCAAGACCTATCTGCGCCCAATACATACAATGATCGTTCGGGCTGCTTCTTTTAAATGAAAGCAATTGCGGATAATCGTAATAATGCGGCTCGCCGGCATCAAACTTAAAACCATCTATGCCATACGTTTTTTGTAACCAGTGGAGTTTGTCTTTTAACCATTGTTGCCCGGCGGGGTTACTAAGGTCAAGTGTGGCGCTGAATCCATTCCACCAATAGGTGATCAATGGTTTTGCTTTTTTGTCGCTCCACGCCATGGTGGTATCACCGCCATTATCAAGCAGCAGTAAGCGCTTTTGCATTAATTCTCTGAAGGTTTCGCTATCTGGACTTATAAACGGACTTATCCACACCATTACTTTAAAACCTTTCCGGTGTAAACTGTCAATAAGTGCTGCAGGATCAGGGAACCTGTCGCGGTTGAAATCAAACTGACCGTAATAATCTGTCCAGTTATCATCAATCATCAGCACACCGGGCGGATAATTATTTTTAAGCGCATCGTTAGCATAGTTCAATACCTCCCGCTGGTTGGGATGATAACCTAATTCTATCCACAAATTATATTGGGGCGACTTTACCAACAGTGAATCAATCCATTTGCCGGAGGTTGGAAAGTATGTTTTGGAAACAAATGAATAAGCAGTTGCCAGCGAGCTGCCGGCCTGTCCGCTTTGGATTTTACCATGGGCTTTATTAACAATCAACGTATCTTTTATAAACCGGTAAGCAAACGGTTCATCACTCCACACCCAGCGGCCTGCGCTGGATATAAACAAGGGCGCACTTTGATTCACCGATCTATCGCCATACAAATTGGCTGCAAAGTCTTTTGCATGAAAAGGCATTAAATGCCCATAATTGGAAGAACCGCCCCACCACTGCTCGTTGTTCAATAAGGTTAACCGCAGACTGTCCTGCGCTAATACACTGGCAAGCAAAACATTTAGTAAGGACAATAAGATGCCTCTTTTCATTTCGGAAGAATTTTGAAATAATCTGACGCTTTCTCGCCATAACATCCTTTTAATGTTTTAGCAATTATTCCCGAAATATAGGTTCCGTGGTAATAGGTCTTTAATTGATCATTTGGTGGTCTTACATCTGCATCATTATCGGATATGTCCCAACCCATAACATCGTCTTTATAACCATTGGCATCGTCATCAAAAGAGTTTTTCGAATCTAAAGTATTTTGATACCAAAAAGGAGCAAT
>CBIMFG010000239.1:0-6485 GCA_966243125.1 uncultured Niastella sp. | reverse complement strand
TTTTGTTCCGCTTCGGCCAAACCACTGATAAAAACGTGGCGGTAATCATTCCAGAAGTTAGTTTCCTGCTCAAAAAAAGGCATGCGTTCGAGCCAGGCATTAAGCAGCTCAATAAACGACCTTTCTTTTTCAGTTTGTTTAATGAGATCTATTTGTTGCTGGCGTAGTTGGGAAATGTAATATTCCTGCCCGTGGCGTTGCTGGTATTTGAGGCCCAGCTTGGCTTCTACCAGTTTAAACTGCCAGCTTTGAAAACCCGATGCGGGGCGTAGCATATCCCTGAAATCGAGAAAATCCATCGGCGTCATGGTTTCCATAATATCGATCTGGTGTACCAGCACCTTCAAAATGGTTACCATTCGGTTTAACCGGTGAACCACGGTTTGCAGTTCGGGCGAATTGTCGTTAACCGCCGGCTTTTGCATAATAGCGGCTACCGAATCAATTTCAAATAACAATTGTTTGAACCAAAGCTCATAAGCCTGGTGAATAACAATGAACAACATTTCATCATGGGCATGTTGTTGCAGTAAGTCACTTTCAAGGGTTTGAGCATTCAGGATCTTGTCTAATTGCAGATAATCACTGTAGTGTACGCTTTTGTTTTGCATCAAAACTATTTTTATACTTCGCGTTATATGCTTAAGGCTTAACGCTGAACGCCAATACAATCCGGCGTTTTGCGTTGCGCGTTCTGCGTTAAGCGTTTTACTCGAACTCGAAGCCAATATCCTGGCGATAATACATACCCTCAAACGAGAGCTGCTTTAGTGTTTCCTTCGATTTGGCAACGGCTGCACTTACGGTATTACCATAAGAGGTAACGGTTATTACCCTACCACCGCTGGTTACCACATTGCCATCTTTTGTTGAAGTACCGGCATGAAAAACCAGGCTTCCGGCCGGAACTTCTTTATTCAACCCGCTAATCACAAATCCTTTATCGTAGTTACCGGGGTAACCGCCGCTCACCGCCATTACGGTGCAGGCATACCGGCTATCCTGTTCAATTTTTATAGTATTGAGCGTGCCTTTGTCGGTGGCTATAAACAATTCAACCAGGTCGGTTTTAAGGCGCGGCATTACCACTTCGGTTTCAGGGTCGCCCATACGACAATTGTATTCAATAACATACGGTTCATCCCCCACCTTAATGAGCCCGAAAAACACAAATCCTTTATAGTCGAACGCTTCTTTTTCCAAACCGCTGATGGTGGGATTTACCACGTTGTCAATTACCTTTTTCATAAAGGTTTCATCGGCAAATGGTACCGGGCTTACGGCGCCCATTCCACCTGTGTTCAAACCTGTATCGCCTACCCCAATTCTTTTGTAATCTTTGGCTTCGGGCAACAGCACATAGTTTTTCCCATCAGTTAAAGCAAAAACGCTCAGCTCAATACCGCTTAAAAACTCCTCTACCACTACTGTTTTGCTTGCTTCGCCAAACTTACTGTGTTGCAACATCAGCTCGTACTCAGCAATCGCTTCTACGTGCGACTGACAAATTAATACACCTTTACCAGCTGCCAGTCCATCGGCCTTTAATACAATAGGCAGCGCATGTTGCTGTAAATAGGTAATGCCTTCCTCGTAATTGCTTGCATTAAACTCGCGGTAGGCTGCGGTTGGAATGCCATGACGCATCATGAATTTTTTTGCAAAGGCCTTGCTGCCTTCGAGTTGCGCTGCATATTGCGAAGGACCAATCACCACCACCTGTTTCAGTTGATCGTCTTTTCTAAAAAAGTCGGTCACACCTTTTACCAGCGGTTCTTCGGGCCCAACCACCAGTAAGGTAATGTTGTTTTGCAACACGAATTGCTTAATGGCATCAAAATCGGTGATCGACAAATTTACGTTAACACCATACTGCAATGTGCCGGCATTACCGGGCGCAATAAATAACTGGTCGCATTGTTTACTTTGTGCGAGTTTCCAGGCCAGGGCATGTTCCCGGCCGCCAGAACCTAAGAGTAAAATATTCATGATAAATAAGTGAAGTAGTTTTTGCCGCGGCGAATTTCGGCAATCGGGGGGGATTAATGAATTTTAATTCTGCTGTGCCTTCGTAACTCTATGATTAACAAGCTGTAAAAATGGGTTCACTACCTCTGCACTACCCAGGCGCCATTTTAAACCATCATAATAACCTCATTATTAATGCAATACACGGTTCTTCCCAAAAATTTGACAACCCAAACACTACCCATTTACGACCTAAACACTACCCTTTCACTATCCCTGCACTACTTCTGGGCTATACCTGGCCTACCCCAGTGGGTAGAAAATGGGTAAGCTATCGTTAACCCTGATATAGCCCGGGTATTGACCAGGGCCAGATTAAAATGCTATAATTGGCTAAACAATATGCCCCGCGGCTATTTGCCGTATTTAATTAATTACTATTTTGGGCCGTTAAATACTGCTCTAACGAATTGCTTATTTTTTAAAAAACAAAAAACTACATGTCTCAAACCGCCACGATTAACCCCGAGGTAGCCAAACCGGTTGCCACAGCTTCAAAAGGACACCCGAAAGGGTTGTATGTGTTATTTGCCACCGAAATGTGGGAACGCTACAACTACTATGGCATGCGGGCCATTTTGGTATTGTTCATGACCAAAGCTTTGTTGTTCGATAAGGCTTTTGCCAGTAACCTGTATGGTAGCTATACCAGCTTAGTTTACCTGACGCCCCTGGTTGGCGGTTATATTTCCGACAGGTATTGGGGCAATAAACGTTCCATCATTCTCGGCGGTTTGGTAATGGCCATTGGTGAATTCGTATTGTTTTTCTGCGCTTCCTTATATAAGTCTGCTCCCGATATTTCTTCTATACTTTTCTTTACTGGTTTAGGGTTAATGATTGCCGGTAACGGTTTCTTCAAACCCAATATCTCTTCCATGGTTGGCCAGTTGTATCCCAAAGGCGACCGTAGAAGCGATGCGGCCTATACCATATTTTATATGGGTATAAACGTTGGTGGGGCCATTGGACCCTTTATTTGTGGACTAGTAGGTGATACCGGCAATCCGGCCGATTTTAAATGGGCGTTTTTGGTAGCTGGTATTGGTATGTTGTTAAGCGTGGTGGTTCAAAGAGTATTTCAGTCAAAGTATGTTAAATCGCCCGAAGGCAAACCACTGGGCGAAGTTCCCGCCAACTCCCCTAAAGCATTCAGCAACCCGTTGTATATTGTTGTTGGACTGTTGCTTTTCTCCGCAGCATTGATCGGTATGTTATATATTGATGCGAATGTGTTCAGCTATTTAACCTATCTGTTAATAGCCAGTGTTATCTTTATTGCATTCGTTATTTTCTCCGACAAATCATTGAGCAAAATAGAGCGCCAGCGTATTGGCGTTATTTTTATAGTGGCCTTCTTTGTGATCTTCTTCTGGTCGGCCTTTGAACAGGCGGGTGCCTCCCTTACCTTTTTTGCAGAAGAGCAAACCCAACGCGATCTGGGCTTCTACGTAGTTCCGGCCAGTTGGTTCCAGTCGTTGAACTCGATCTTCGTGGTAGCATTCGCTCCTGTTTTCGCCTGGTTATGGTTAAAGATGGGCAAACGTGAACCAACGTCACCTTTTAAAATGGCAATAGGTTTGGCGTTGCTGGCCCTGGGTTATTTGTGGATAGCCTTTGGCGTAAAAAATGTTCAACCTGGTATTAAAGTAAGCATGATCTGGCTTACCGGCATGTATGCCCTGCATACCTGGGGAGAATTATCATTATCACCCATTGGTTTGTCGCTGGTGAATAAACTGGCGCCTTTCAAATTCGCTTCTTTATTAATGGCTGTTTGGTTTTTGGCCAATGCAGCTGCCAATAAATTAGCCGGGGTGCTGAGTGCGTTGTATCCTGAAAAAGGCAAGATCACTCACTTTATGGGTTACGAAATGACCAACCTGTACGACTTCTTCATGTTGTTTGTGGGTATGGCCGGCGTTGCTGCGCTGATCCTGTTCTTCCTTACCAAGAAATTGAAGCAGATGATGCATGTGAACGAAGCTTAAAGCTGTAAGCTGAAAGCCTAAAGCAAATACACTTTTATATAATTTAAAAGGCATCCGGGATAAACTTGGATGCCTTTTTTAATGCGTTGTATTGCTTACAGCTTATGGCTTATAGCTTACAGCTGGCTTTAATTCATTTTGAAAGGCACAATCATCTCAAACACGGGGATATTCACATCAAACGATGTCTTATTAAGCAAATTTTCCATGAGATAGGTGCCATGCATTTTACCCATTTCGCTGCGCAGGTTACAACCACTTACATATTGATACCGCTCACCAGACTGCAGGGTGGGTTGAACGCCTACTACGCCTTCACCTTCTACTTCCCGATTGGTACCATTGCTATCAATAATATACCAGTGGCGGCGATGTAATTTAACGGGATAATTATTGTGATTTTCAATGGTGATCCGGTAGGCAAACATATATTCACCCGATACAGGGTTCGAATAATCGGGTTGGTAGAACGTTTCGACACTTATTTCTATGCCTTCGGAAATCTTTGAGACCATTACGCTAACAAGTTTGGAATTTAAAGATAATCAAAAATAAAAGCGCGCCATAGCAATTATTCACGTTTTAATATGAATTGTGTGGGGAATAGCTAATTTTGCCACCGGATTTATTCACATCGACCAACATTAAACACCAACACATGCTTCCTTCACCATAACCTATTCATTGCTAAATATATAACACTAAAAAGGATTTGTGACCGGTTGCATGGGGCTTTAAAAACAAAAACTATATACATATGAAAATTGCAGTGGCCAAAGGCGACGGCATAGGACCCGAGATCATGAGTGCCGTTTTAAAAATTTTTGACGCCAATAAAGTTCCCCTGGAATACGAAATGGTAGACATGGGTAAATGGGTTTTCGACAAAGGTTTTTCAAACGGCATGACGCCCGAAGCCCAGCAAACCATCGAGCGCCTGGGCGTATTGTTTAAAGGCCCCATGGAAACCCCCAAAGGTAAAGGTGTTAAAAGTGTTAACGTTACTGCCCGCAAAACCTGGAACACCTACGCCAACAAACGCGTTTTTCAAACCCTCCACGGCGTTGATACCGTTTTCTCCAAAGCCGGCATTCCCATAGACATTACTGTAGTTCGCGAAAATATTGAAGATACTTATGGTGGCATTGAGCACATGCTTACGCAAGACGTTGCCTTAAGCCGCCGCTTTATTACCCGCCCTGGTAGCTTACAGGTTATCCGGTATGCATTTGAAATGGCCCGTCAAAAAAAGGCCCGCCGTATTACCTGCAGCCATAAGGCCAACATTATGAAAATCACCGATGGATTGTTCCTCGACTGCTTTTATGAAGTAGCTAAAGAATATCCGGAGCTGAAAGCTGATGATGTGATCGTGGATGACCTGTGTATGAAACTGGTTACCCGCCCCGATACATTTGATGTAGTAGTATTGACCAACCTGCAGGGTGATATCGTATCTGACCTGTGTGCTGGTTTAGTAGGTGGTTTAGGCTTTGCACCCAGCGCCAACATTGGCGACCACATTTGTATTTTTGAAGCCGTGCACGGTACTGCACCTGATATTGCGGGTAAGAACATTGCCAACCCCACTGCCTTGTTGTTAAGTGGATTCGCGATGCTGCGTCACCTGGGGCTTACTGAAAATGCAGCTGTTATTGAAAATGCGTTGCTGTATACACTGGAGCAAGGTGTGCACACCGGCGACTTCGGTGATAAAAGCAAACAAAGCCTCAATACCACTGAGTTTGCCGATGCCATCATCAGCAACTTTGGTAAAAAACCTGAATTAAACGCCAAAGAATTAATCCCTAATAAACCAGGTACGCCTGCTCCGTTGAAGCTGGAAAGAAACACCATGCTGGAAACAAAAGAAATAGAGAACGAAAAGATCATTGGTGTTGATATGTTCATTGAAAGCAATGAGCAACCTGATGTGATCGCTAAAAAATGCCAGCGTCATGCCGGGGTTAAATTCAACCTCATCAACATCAGCAACCGTGGTACGCAGGTATGGCCTACCGGCTCGGTTTATACGAACCTGGTGAACCAGTACAACGTTCGCTTTGAAAGCATCGACAACTACCCACTGAACCAACAGGATGTTATAGGCCTGTATGTAAGTTTAAGTGGTGATTTCAAGATCCCTTCTATTGAGTTATTGAATATGTGGGGAGATAAGAAATCTTACAGCTCAGCTGCAGGACAATAATCTTTCGACTACACTCAGGACTAATAAGTAATAAAAAACTCTCCGATGTACATTGGAGAGTTTTTTTATTTTAAGATAGACCCAATAAGATTTTTAAAACCATGACCTACCTCTTTTATGTGTGGCCACAATAGTACACAAGAAACGGTAAAAGCCAATACAGTAACCAACAACATCCTCAATCCAAATTTAGTCCAACCAGCATCTTTGTTTACTAAACCCATCATATAAGATGCCCCGCCAATAAGCAGGGTAAT
>CBIMFG010000238.1:0-6489 GCA_966243125.1 uncultured Niastella sp. | reverse complement strand
TTACTTCATACCGGCCGTTCTTTAATTCAATCAGCTCGCGGATATTATCCTTCAGATAAAACAAATTAATATCCCGCGGCGAGGCCTGTACTTTATGCCCGAGTGATAACTGTTCAATGGTTTTTCCTACGATGCCTGCAGGTGTTTGTTGCAGCAGGTCTTCGCGGAAAACCGGTTCCATTACCTTTTTCAAGTTGGCGTTATCGGGCAGTATCGTAATCAAACCGTATTCAGCAAATAACGCATCAATCAGTTTGAAGGTTGCTATCTGTATATCCAGGCTTTGTAAATAAGCCTCGCGCAGCAGCTGTATTAATTCTTTTCCATGGGGTTGAACCGATAATTCGCCATCAATACGATGGATCAGTTTATCGAGCCCCCTGGTGGTCATACGACCCACTGCTCCGGTTTGTTTGGTGTCCCACTCCAGTTTTTCACCACCCAAATAAACATGGCCCAGTTCATCGAGGTCAGCATCTTCGCTGCCCATCCAGAATACCGGCACAAAATGTTTATCGGGAAATTCCTTTTTTAACCGGTCGGCCAGTTTTATTACATGTACAATTTTATAAATAAAGTACAGGTGGCCGGTAAAAATGGCCGGCTGGTGAGCCGTGGTAATGGTGAATGTATCAGGCTGCAGCAGTTGTTGAATGTTCTGTTGAACCTGGGGTGATGTATTCACCCCTACATATTGCTGCTGAAGTTCTTTCACCAATAATTCACGGTGGGGCTGCACGGCTTGCCGCGCCGCTATGGCGGCTTTTATCCCTTCCATAGATACCGGATGCTTGTAAAAAGGCTGCAATGAAGGCGACTGGTTCAAATAATCTTGTATGATCTTCGAAAAATAACCGGTCTGTCCAATAGATAAATTAGTAGAAGTACAATCCATAATTAAGCGAATGCGAACATAAAAGTACTATCAATGGCACGTTTGCCATAACTGATCGTCAATTTTAACGTTCCATTGCTACTTTAGTTCATATGCCACTATTTTATTTTTAAAGAAGGTGGGTACATAAACGATCCTGTTTTTGGCATCGTAGCCAAGATCGGCGGTGTTTGACTTTTGTTCACGTGTATCGAGCAGGGTTTGTTTGCTGCCGTCGCCTTTTACATAATACACCGTTCCCACCCAGCAACTTACAATATAATCTTTACCGGTAACATGTTCCAGCCCATCGGTGCTGGCTTCCATACCATCGGCCAGCTTGGTGAGCGATTTATCTTTTTCTACTTTATACAAACCACCGGCATCCAGCACAAACAGATCGTTGCCATCAATTAACACACCATTAGGACCTTTCAGGTTCTCGAGCCAGGTGGTTACCTGCCCGTTTTCGATGCGGTGCACTTTTTGGGTTTTGGAATCTGATACGTAGATCACGCCTTTTTTGTCAACCGTAAGGTCATTCAGCCCTTCTGCACCTGCCACCGGAATGGTTTGAGCAAGTGTACCTTTTTTAATATCTATCACGCCTACTTTGTCAACATCGGCTACATACAGATTATTCTTATATAAACCCATTCCCTTGGGTGCATTAAAACCACTTACCCAGTCAACGGTAATGATCTTGCCATCGAGCCCCACTTTACCTACCGAACCTTTGTTGTCTTTCTCCCAGGGCTGCCCATCTATGTTGGTAACGTATAAAACCTTATTGTCTGCATCGTATAATACCGATTCAGGCACCTTTAACAGGGTATCTGATTCCCATTTTTTAACGAGTTGGTGTTCCTGAGCATTTACTACTAAAGATGCTATCATGAGGGAGGCAGCAATAAAGTGCTTTTTCATATGAAGATGTTTTGAGGGGAGTAAAGATACGGGAAATGAAATACAGGTTACAAGTTACAGGTTACAGGGAATACACCAAACCTGAAACCTGCAACCCGGAACCTGGAACTTGTATTTAGAACCTTTCAGGCCGGAATGCCTCTATCTTAATCGTAGTTTTCTTCTTACCAATCAGTTCTTCAACTAACTTCCCCGTTGCAGCAGCCAGTGATACACCCAGCATAGCGTGGCCACCGGCAATAACCAGGTTGGTATATTTGCTGTGGTTGCCAATATAAGGCAAGCCATCAGGAGTGAGTGGACGTAACCCAGACCAGATCTTTTCTTTGGGCATCATATCCAACGCCAGATCGGGATAATAGGCTTTAGCGCCGTTATAAATGGCTTGTGCACGCTTTTCTAAGATGGGAGAATTGAGCCCGCTTATTTCCATAGTGCCGCCCATTCGCAGATCTGCCCCCATAGGCGTCATGGCTACTCTTTTATCAACTAATATAGCAGGATATCGCAGGTTACACGGTACGTTCTCATACGTCATACTGTACCCCTTACCAGCCTGTAACAACAGGGATACTCCCAGTTTTTCGCTTACTACCGGTAACCAGCTTCCACTGGCCAGCACCAAATGAGAACACTCAAATTTGCCCTGGTTGGTGATGACAGCCGTTACGGTATTGCCATTTTTCTCAAAACCGGTTACGGTGGTATTCAATTGTAATTTTACGCCTGCCTTTTGCAGATGGGTTTTCAGCGTGCGCATAAAATCGCCGGGGTGCAGGTGACAGTCGATGGGATATAACACCCCACCCTTTACATCAACCTGAACATCTGGCTCCATAGCCTGTACTTCCTGTGCGTTGAGGATCTTTGTTTCTATATTAAGCGCAGCTGCTTCTTTGGCCAGTTCTATTTCATGCTTTTCAGTAGCTGCTGATTTATACAACATAAAGCAACCCAGTTCCTGCATGCGGAAATGATTGCCGAGGTCGTTCATAATGTCGCTTGTTAATGCGCGGCTGAGGTGCAGTAAATCGTTTAACGGTGGAATGTTCTTGTGTAATGTTTGTGTGTTCGCCTGTTTCCAAAAGGCCATTAACCATTTAATGAGATCGGGGTTGAGGCGGGGCTTTATATAAAACGGACTGGTTGAACTGAGCATCCAACGCAGGCCCTGTGCTACTATACCGGGTGATGCCAGCGGCGTAAAATGGCTGGGCGATACATAACCGGCATTGCCAAAAGAAGTACCATCGGTAATGTCGCCTTTTTCAATAACGGTAATTTCATAGCCTTCTTTTTGCAGGTAGTAAGCACAGCAGAGGCCAATGATGCCGCCGCCTACAATAGTAACTTGTTTGCTCATGTGATGTGTTTGTTATAATGGAGATGTTGGCTGCAAGCCGCAAGCTTCAAGCAAATACATTTTTTTAATACAGAGTTGCCGCGACGGCTTGGAGCTTGCAGCTTGTAGCTTAAAGCTATGCCTTTACAGAACCTGAAACCCATATGCATAAGGATCATCTTCAGGATCTATGGAAATCGTATTATATCCATACACCTTCGCCCAGCCTTCAATACTGGGGCGAATGGCCGGTTTGCCTGCTACCATTGTTTCTTCTTCAATACGGCCTATAAACTGCGACCCAATGATGCTTTCATGTACAAACGCATCGCCCTTTTTCAATTTCCCTTTAGTATACCATTGGGCCATGCGGGCCGAGGTGCCGGTTCCGCAAGGTGAGCGATCAATGGCTTTATCGCCATAAAACACGGCATTGCGGGCGGTAGCGTTTTTATCAATCACCGCTCCTGTCCATAAAATATGTGAACAGCCATTAATAGTTGGGTTCTCCGGATGTATAAACTGGTACTGCGCGTTTATTTGTTTGCGTAATTCACGGGCCCAGGCTATCAGTTGATCAGCGCCATAATGTTCCAACCCTTTGAAGTTAGGTTGTATATCTACAATAGCATAAAAGTTTCCGCCATAGGCTACATCAATGGTAAGTTCACCCAAATCTGGTGAGGTTACTGTTAATCCTTCTTCAGCCAAATAGCCCGGTACATTGGTAAGCTTTACGCTTTTTACTTTATTACCTTCCTGTTTGTAACTGATCATCACCAGTCCGGCCGGCGTTTCCAGCCGAACAGTGCCCGGTACTTTGGGCACTATCAATCCTTCTTCAATAGCAATGGTAATAGTGCCAATGGTACCATGACCGCACATAGGTAAACAACCGCTTGTTTCAATAAACAGTACGGCGCTGTCGTTTTGCGGATCGTGCGCCGGATAAAGAATGCTGCCACTCATCATATCATGGCCGCGGGGTTCAAACATCAGTCCCTTGCGGATCCAATCATAATCTTTTAAAAAGTGCTGGCGTTTCTCGCTCATGTTCTTTCCTTCCAGTACAGGACCGCCGCCGGCTACCAGGCGTACCGGGTTACCGCAGGTATGTGCATCAATGCAGAAAAAGGTTTTTTTCATATTGTGAGTAGTCAGTAGTGAGTAGTGAGTGGGTTCGCTATTATTCAGTTTGCTGAATTAACACGTCAACGCTATCAACTAACCACTTTATCTTTTGTAACTAAATCATTCACCGTTCTCCAAATGCCCAATGGGTTACTATTTTTCAGTTCCTCCGGCAACAGCCCATCCGGCCAGTTCTGATAGGAAATGGGACGGGCAAAGCGTTTAATACCATCAGCACCAACCGAAGTAAAGCGCGAGTCGGTAGTGGCCGGGAATGGTCCGCCGTGATGCATACTTAAACAAACTTCCACCCCGGTAGGAACGCCATTTATGATAAAACGGCCACAGACGTTTTTTACTGCTTCTACCAGTTCATCGTTGTTAATGATGTCGTTATCGGTAGCCATAAGCGTGGCAGTTAATTGTCCTTCCAGGTTCCGCACCACTTCCAGCAATTCGTTCACATCTTTACAACGAATTACCAGCGAATACGGACCAAACACTTCCTGGTGCAAAACAGGATTGTTCAGAAAGGCTTCACCGGTGGCCGATGCAATGGTAGGTACACCCTGGTTGGCGGAAGGTTGGGTATTGCTTTCAGCAACGGTTTGTACCTGTTGTTGCGAAAGGGCTTTGTTCCGGTTTTCGAGGTAATTTTTTGCAATTCCGGGGTGCAGCATAGTGCCCGGGTTACAGGCTTTTATTTCGTTGCCTAAGGTATCAATGAATTGTTGCAGATCGGCGCCCTCAATCCCGAAGATCAAACCCGGATTGGTGCAGAATTGTCCAACCCCAAGGGTTATAGAGCCTGCATATTGCCTGGCTAACTCAGCGGCGCCTTGTTTCATTTTTTCGGGGAGCAGGAACACTGGGTTTACGCTTCCCATTTCTGAAAACACAGGAATGGGTTCTTTGCGTTGATTGGCCCAGTCGAACAGGGCTTTGCCGCCTAAATAAGAACCGGTAAAACCAACCGCCTTTGTGTAGGGATGGGTAACCAGTGCTTTTCCTACTTCCTGCGAAGCGCCATGTACATGGGTAAATACGCCGTTGGGCAGGTTGCATTTGGCGGCGGCTTTTACAATAGCCTGGGCCACCAGTTCAGATGTTTCGGCATGGGCCGGGTGTGCTTTTACAATTACCGGACAACCGGCCGCCAGCGCACAGGCTGTATCGCCACCAGCCGTAGAATAAGCGAATGGAAAATTGCTGGCCCCAAATACCACAACCGGGCCTAAGGGGATCAACATTTTGCGTATATCGGGTTTGGGTGGTGTTTTAGAAGGGATGGCGGTGTCGATCCTTGCTTCCAGCCACTCGCCTCTTTCGCACGCATCGGCATAACTGGTTAGTTGAAACATGGTGCGGGCGCGTTCGCCACGAAGCCGGGCTTCGGGCAGGTTGGTTTCGCGCATAGCGGTTTGAATAAGTTCATCGCCTGCATTTTCCAGCTCTGCGGCAATGCTGCGCATGAATTGGGCGCGGTCTTTCAACGAATACTTGCGATATTGGTGAAAAGCCTGCCATGCAGTATTCAGAACCTGGTCAATTTCCTGTGAAGATGCATCTTTAAACATAGTTCAATGTATTTACCGTGGTATTGGGTTACAAAGGTATTATACATTCTGTTAACCGATATTGTTGCGTGAAATATTGAGGAGAATTTGATAATAATGGTTAAGAGAGAACGTGTTATGGCCCTGAGCGGAGTCGAAGGGCGCTCAGGACACTCAGGGCTCGTCCGGATTTAACAGGAAAGAAAGAGCATTCTTTCTTTCACTGTTATTGACTCCGGTATATGCTGCCGGTGCAGCATTAGATTGATCAGAACCTAAACCCTCTGTTGAGGGTTGCTACTAATATAACCTGTTCCAAATTTACCGGCTATTACACGATTTTGTGCATCCTGACCGACTATTTATTAAAATTATTTGTTAATAGTATTTACTTTTTATTTAATTAATTAGGAGTACAAACGACTATTAGCAGGTATATAAAAAAAGAAGCAGGCACAAGAGGTTGTGTGCCTGCCAGAGTGGATAATATTCAGTAAATTTTGTCGCACTACCTAATTATCCACGATGCAGTATAAACCTGATCACTCAGTTCTTTCTGCATCTGCCATTGCCTCCGTTGAGCCAATAAACTATAATAGAAACCGACTGATTGAAATGTTGTTGAAAGGAAGATAAGGAGTACATAGTATGCATAACGC
>CBIMFG010000237.1:0-6504 GCA_966243125.1 uncultured Niastella sp. | reverse complement strand
ATTGCAGTATGCGATGGGTAAGGTGAAAATGAAGAAGTAGAATAATTGAAAGAAATTAAAAAGGGCGGCCTGTTGTCAGACCGCCCTTTTTAATTTCTTAAAGTTTAACTTTCCCACGCAATATGTACCAACTCACCCGTCTCAGTTAACCGAACTGTCAGTAACTGAGAATGAAGTTCAGGCAGTTTAATATAATAGTCAAATTGCGCAAAAGGATCTTCACTATCTGGAAAAAGGCTAATTTCCATCAATTCCAGTTTATCGGGCGATACCATTCCTAATTTCTTCGAAAAGAATTGAAGATACCTGGCAGTTTCTCCATCATCATCAAAATCACTTTTTATCAGCGTTCTGTTTTGCGCTTCCAATGCAATAATATTATTCAGAAAAGAAGTTATCTTTTCAATGGTTTGCTCGTCCACAGTATCGTTTTCAAAGGAGAGATAAATGCTCACCTCTTCGCCATTAAACTCAATTTCCGACTGGTAATAAGCTTCCAGTGAGTGGGCGTTTATTTCTCCAAAATAGGGTAGTTGATAATTCATCGTGCGCACAAATTACAATAGTATTATTATTAATGTAACAATAGAAACAATCAGCCATAAAATAAGCCCCTGTAAAACGGGTTTCCAGCCTACGCTCATAACTGTTTTTCCTGAGAGCCCGCAGCCAATCAGGAAAAGCGTAACGGTAAGCGCCCCTTTTGAAATATGCACAATGGCATTGCTGAAGTGTTGTACAGCGGGAACATAGGTATTCAAACAGATGGCTATCACAAACAACCCAATAAAATAGGGGACCTTGATCTTTGCGCCTTTATTTCTAAAGATCAGTGTACTGAAAAACGCCACGGGTATAATCCATAAGGCCCGTACCAGTTTTACCGTGGCGGCTATTTCCAGCGCTTCATTGCCATATTTACTGGCGGCGCCTACTACTGAGCTGGTATCGTGTATAGCCAGGGCGCACCAGAGTCCAAACCGGGTTTGGTCGAGTTGTAAATAATGCCCCAACAGCGGAAACAGTACCAGGGCACTGGCGTTTAAAATAAAGATAGTGCCCAGCGAAACGCTTATTTGTTTTTCTTCTGCTTTTATAACCGGTGATATGGCAGCAATGGCGCTGCCGCCGCAAATGGCCGTTCCTGCTGCGATCAGGTAAGCGGTTTTATTATTGATCTTTAAAACCCGGCCAATAAGCGTTCCAATGATCAATGTGCCAAAAATAGAACCGATAGTAAGCAACAGCCCATCTTTTCCTGCATGCAGGGCAGTGGTTACATTCATATTAAAACCCAATCCAACCACTGATGCCTGCAGCAAAATATGTGTAGCTTTATGATTTAAATGCAGGTAAGGGTGGCCGATAAACTGGGCAATTACCAATCCCAGTAATAACGCAATAGGTGGAGAAATAAGTGGTGATACACAAAATACCAGGGCCAGTAAAAAGATCAGCTCCCGGGTGGTAATGGCTCTGTCTAAAATTCTTTTTCTTTTCTGGGTAACATTGTCCGTTTCCATGGCACAAAGTTCAGCTACTATTAACCGCCCATGAAATGACTAGATGTAATGTGTTATAACTTCAGGTTATTAGAGCTGATGAATTTCATAAACAGTTCAGGCAGCGGTTGGTTATCGCCCTGTTGTTTTACGAAGTAAAAATACCTTTCAATAGACAGTTCTTTTATGTCGATAATGGTAAGCTCATTGCTTTTTAATTCTTTCAAAATAGAATGCACCGATAAGAAAGCAAAACTATCTGAACTACCCAGGTACGACTTAATACTCTCGGTGCTTTCCAGCACCATCTCAATGTTTAACTGAGAAACTTTAATGCCGGCCTTTTTTAAAGCAGCGGCTATTACTTCCTGTGAGCCGGAACCTTGTTCCCGCATCAGTAACGGCAATTCCTTTAACGCCGACAGTGAAATGGTTTGCTTTTTTATGGTGGGATTGCCCGTGCGGGTACACAACACCATTTCATCTTTCAGAAAGCTGGTGTACTTTAACTGTGGACGTTTTGATTGTCCTTCTATTATGCCGAAGTCGATCTTGTTGGTAGTAAGGGCATTTTCAATATGCTCGGTATTGCTGGCAGTTAATGCAATGTTGATGTCAGGGAACTTTTGTTTGAAGGAGGCCAGGTACTTCGGCAATACATATTGTGCCACAGTTGTACTGGCGCCAAGGCGAACGGTGCCCTGTACATGTTGGTTGATGGCAGCCAGATCGAACTCAATATTGCGGTAAATAGTAAACAATTGCTCAGTATGTTCAAGCAGAACGGCGCCAGCCGGCGTTAGCTTTATGCGGGTACCATTCCGCTCAAACAACTGGGTTTTATAATAAGCCTCTATTTCGTGAATGTGTTTGGTTACGGCGGGTTGCGTAATAAACAATTCTTCCGCCGCCTTGGTAAAATTCAATCTGCGTGCAACGGTGTAAAATACTTTTAGTCGGAAATCAAACATGGGGCTAAGGTAATTATACTTTTAATTGCGCTATAAAAACAGCAGCGGCCACAGGGCATTTTTTATATACCCAACTGCCCGCGATCGCCCGCCAAACTCCATATTGTTACGACGCGTGTTTTCAAACTTCGGTGATTTTTTTACCTGCTTGCGGGTAGGTCCGCCTTTTTTGCGAACGATGATTTTGTCTGAACCACGCATTTTATAAAAGCTCAGGTTGTCTAAAGAGCCGGTGACCTGAATGTTGCCTATTAGCTGTGCCATATCTATGGTTTTAATGGTGAGTTTTACTGATACCATTGTACTAAACCGTAGATGTCTCATTTCTAAATAAATATGAAATGTCTATATGATACAGTCGGAACATATACGGGATATCTACGGGATATCTATTGTATTAACCTGAATCTGAGTTCGTTCTAAAGGCCTATGTCTACGAATAAAAAAAGCCCTCCCGATGGTATCGGGAAGGCCTTACTTTATACATGACCTCGGGAGAATTAGAATTTATAGCTCAACGTAGCAACAAATTGCGTGGGTGGTATGGGGTTCACGCTGTAGTTTTCATGTACACTTACGTTGTATGTATTGGTAAGGTTGCTAACCTTTGCCAATAAAGTTATCTTCTTTCTAAAGGTGTAACCTGCTGTTACATCAACAGTAGTATAACCGCTCACTGCAATCAAACGGTCACGATAGGTAACGGGGTTGGTTTTTGTTACATCGGTATTCCAACCGCCAAAACGGTTGCCGAGGTAAACGATGGTAGTGCCTATTTTAAATCCTTCCATACGGCCTTTGGTAAAGGTGTAAAAGATGCTTCCGTTGGCTGTATGGGCCGGGTTGTTTACCAGGCGCTCACCGGTTTTAAAGCTGCCTACGGTGGTGTCGGTTTTGGTATACCGCATGTAGTTGTAGCTGTAACCTGCCGTAATGTTCAAACCTTGTATTGGTGATGCGGCCACATCTACTTCCACGCCATCGCTGGTGGTTTCACCGCTCAGCAGTTTAATGTTGGGGTTTACGTTAATAGAGCCATCTCTTAAGTTTGACGCCATTTGCGCCAGGTTATTGTTCTTAATGCGATAAAGGGTTACGTTAGTTGATAACAATCCATTTAAGAATTGGTTTTTAACACCTACCTCATATTGGTCAATAAGGGATGGTTTTATGGCTTTGCCTTCCAGGTCCTGGCCAGTATTGGTGGTGAACGAATTGCTATAGCTTACAAAAAGAGAAGTGGTGTGGGTTGGTTTGTAAACCAGTCCAAAGCGTGGTGAGAACGCATTGTCGTAACGGGCTACGCCGGTTGTTTTTTTACCGTCGGTTAAACTGGTTGAGTCAATACCGCGGGTTTCTACATAAGCCCATCTTACACCAGCCAGTACATTGAACTTGTCAGAAATTTTTATCAGGTCCTGTACATACACGCCAAAACGGTTTACAGGCGCCAATCTTTCCCTGATGCCGTTTGCTTCGGGAATGTCTGTACGTGTCTTGTATTTTTCAGCATCCAGGATGTTAATGGTGTCATAGGTTTTACCATTGATATCATAGTCTTTGTTGTAAGTAACGGTGCGGTCAGCATCTACGCCGGCCAGCAGGGTGTGGTCGAATTTTGAGGTATTGAACCTGCCGATCAGGTTTACCTGGCCTGCATAGAATTTTTCGGTTGAGTTAATACGGCCCAGCGGACGGGCCCATTTGCCGGTAGCATCGGCCTGTACGCGTTCTACTGAGTAATAATCTCTTTTATAATACTGGTCAGAAAAGGAGGCGTTGAGCTTCCAACCAGATGACAATTGATGGCGTACCGTAAGGGTGGTAGTGGTTTGCTGTGTTTTATTATACTGCCAGGGCGTGCCAAAGAACGCACTGCGCGACACATTAGGAATTGATTTGCCATCGAGTGAACCAATGCCAAAATCAGGCGTGAAATTGTCATTGAGGTAATCGCCTTCCGCAATAATTTCAGTACGCTTGCTCAGCTTGAACAGCAATGAAGGGTTTACATAAAAACGTTCTGAATTGACCTGATCGCGGAAACTGTTGGCTTTTACATAAGTGCCGTTGAGGCGATAGGCTATTGATTTGGAAATAGGGCCATAGATGTCGATGGCTGGTTTAACCAAACCATAGCTGCCGGCACCTATAGATCCTTCGCCGCCAAAATTGAACAAAGGTTGTTTGGTAACCATATTCACTACACCACCGGGTGCTACCTGTCCGTACAGGATGGCGCCGCTTCCCTTCAGGATCTCTACCTTTTCCAGGGAGCTCATTTCGGGGAGCACGCCTGAGTTTATGCGGAATCCGTTTTTAAATAAGTTGGTACTGCCCAGGCTGTAACCGCGGGCGCCAAAACTTTCCTGCACATTGCCACGGGTGGTGGTAAGGTATACGCCATTTACATTCCTGATCACATCGCTGAGGCGTAAGGCCTGTTGTTCGCGGATCTGCTTTTGGCCAATCACGCTCAGGGCCTGGGGAACATCCATCGGGTTCAGGCTCACTTTCCCAATATTCACCGGTTGGTCATTTAACCCTTTGTGCTGGGTTACAACAATTTCTTCTAATTGTTTGTGGTCTTCTGCCAGCTTAAAATCTACAACTGTGGTTTCGTTGGCTTTTATTACAATCGTTTCTTCTTTTGATTGTAAACCGGCCATGGTCACCTTCAGGGTATATTGACCGGGCTTTATGTTTTTTAAAGAGTAGGTACCGTATTCGTCGGTAAAAGTAACCTTGCCGGCATCTTTAAGGGTAACCGTAACAAATGCGGCGGGTTGGTTATCAGTGGTTTGAATAATGCCTCTTACAATGCCGTTTTCTTTGTCGCCGGGTGTTTCGGTGGCGGTAGCTGCGGGTGCGGCCAGGTTAGCCGTTTGGGCAGAAATGTGGGTATTGATTAAGAGTGTAAAAAGAGCCAGGGTGTATACTCGGTTCACTTTAAGGTAATTTTATGCAAAAGAAAGAAAGGGTGGTCAGGAACCAGTGCCGGATGCGGAAAACGGGTTACGCGATCGGGAAAAAGAAGAAGGTTTAAAGTTTAAGGTTTAAGGGGGCTGCTGAATTTTGAGGCTCAAAATTAATAGGGCGCTCTACATACAAGGACCTTATACCTTAAACTTTAAACCTTAAACTGAAACTGGCTCTAATTTCTTATTTTTGTTTCAACTTAACGGATCAGTATGCAGGAGAACATCATTGATTTACAGCACGTAAATATCTATCAGGGAAACAATCTGGTTTTGCAGGATGTAAATTTCCGGGTTCAAAAAGGAGAATTTGTGTACCTGGTTGGTAAAACCGGAACCGGCAAATCGAGCCTGTTAAAAACCATGTATGGCGACCTTCGCCTTAAAGAGGGTGATGGTACTGTTGTGGGTTTTAACCTGCGGGATATGGACTGGAAAAAAGTTCCCTTTCTGCGTCGTAACCTGGGTGTGGTTTTCCAGGATTTTCAATTGCTTACCGATCGTAATGTGAACGACAACCTGCGTTTTGTACTGCGGGCCACCGGCTGGAAGGACGAAAAACTGATGGATGAAAAGATCCTGGACGTACTGGATAAAGTGGGCCTGAAAGCCAAAGGCTTTAAAATGCCTTTTGAGTTAAGCGGTGGCGAACAACAACGTATTGACATCGCCCGCGCCCTGCTCAATTCGCCCAAACTTATTTTGGCCGATGAGCCTACGGGTAACCTGGATCCCGAAACTTCAGATGAGATCATGCAGCTGCTGTTCCACATCAGCCGCGATTATGGTACCGCTATTGTAATGGCTACCCACGATTATATCGTAATTAATAAATACCCGGCCCGTACGGTGCGTACCGAAAGAGGCCGGGTTATAGACAACGCTAAAATATCCATTGAATAAGACGCTGGGCATTGCGCTTGTTATCGAATGTGGAAAGCAGTAATTGTTTCCGCAAACGGATCTCTTCCTCTGCAAACGGCTGGCGGTACAGTTGTACTATCTGGCTTTTAAATGCGGTGGCATTCGTTCCAATATGACAGGCCGATTCTA
>CBIMFG010000236.1:0-6528 GCA_966243125.1 uncultured Niastella sp. | reverse complement strand
TACCGAGGGTACAATTTCAACTGGGGTAGGTATGAAACCATTAAAAGCTACTCAAAGCAATACTTGGATTGTAAAAAGGCAATCAACAGCAGAAGCTCCCAACTATTTTACCACAAAGGACTTTAAAAGCTACCGTCAGCTAACTTACTTGGAACCACAAAAGAAATATAACTGGTACAGTGCAGAATTGATTTCATTTCCTCAATTAGATGGCACTATGAGCCAGGGTGTGCTTTATAAACCTGACAACTTTGATGCTTCAAAAAAATACCCGGTGATTTTTTCTTTTTATGGGGCCGTCTCTGACGAGTTATATCAATATTTGGACCCTGCATATATCAGCCGTCCTACTATCCATGTAAGTCCTGCATGGATGGTTAGTCATGGCTACTTGGTGTTTATACCGGATATATACCAGACAGCAGGCCAATGGGGGCGGAGCACAGTGAATACGGTAGACGGGGCTGCAAAATATCTGTCCAAATTGCCTTTCGTAGATAGCGCTCATCTTGGCGCAGTTGGTCATAGCAACTCTGGTGTATTGGGATATTATCTTCTTACTCATTCACATTCTTTCGCCGCCATGTGTATAGGAGCAGGTACCACAAATATGATCAGTAGAGCTTTATCATCACCTGCTGGCTTACAATATTTTGAAGTTGGTCACCAGTGGGTACCAGGATATGGCTCAGATCTATGGCAGCACAAAGATGCATGGATAGATCAAACATCTGTATTGAATGCAGATCAGGTCACCTCATCTTTATTAATTGCTCAGAATAAAAAAGATGGTGGATTTAGGTCGGCAACGGAAATGTTTATCGCTTTACGGCGCCTTGAAAAACCGGTGTGGTGGCTGCAATATGATGAAGGCTTTCACAGCTTAGCTAAACTAAGAGATATGAAAGATTTTACCATTCGCTATACACAATTCTTCGACCATTATTTAAAAGGCGCACCGGCGCCGGCCTGGATGGCAAAAGGTATTCCCAATGAACTTAAAGGTGTAGAAAGCAGGTATGAACTGGAATTAAAATAAATTTAGCTGAATCCAATAAAAGTAAGGGGCTGCATGATTGCAGCCCCTTACTCTTTTCGGAAATAAAAGATACTTTATTTACCAACATCATTCCGATCAATCAGCACGGGGGCTTGTTGTACACAAGGTGGAGGAGTCTGACAATTATTATCGTCATATGGAGCTGTACAAACAGCGGTGCCAGTTTGTCCTATTACAACTTGATCAGTAAAGATGGAGCAAGCCTTGGCATCACAAGCATGTATACCTGTTCCATTTGGTATAGCAGTACAGAAAGTGTCTGTGAATCTTGCTTTAAAAGCTAAAGCGGCACCAACAACTGCAAAAAGTGCTAAGGAAAGCAACATCATTTTAATTCTTTTCATAAAAAGGGCTTTTTAAATCAAAAAGCTAAACTTTGGTTTTGGTATTTGCCTACTCGTTTATAGTGGTTTTCGGCTACCCCACGTGTTTCCGATCGGAGGTATCATTTTCTATGCAGACTTGGTTAAGATTGCATAGTGTAAAAGTTATTGGTTGGAAAATTATCTTTGACGGAGTGGACACCCTGTAAATGATCAATGAAGATGTTGTTTACATTCATTCGGATAAGTTTTTAATTCATTCAATATTATTGTGAGAGGGCAAGGATGTAAAGTTGAAGCTATAGAATCTCGGAATTGTGCGATATTGATTTGTATAAGCAAGTTACCATACAAATTGCGGCACTTTGGAAATAATGTGCGGCACTTTGGAAATAATTTGTTCATCTTTATTTGAAAATCTCAGTTACACAATCCACTACCTAATTGCAATATTTTTCTCGTTGTGTCTTTGTGTATTCGTGGCTATCCTAGTTCCTTTATGCCTACCTGTACTAAGATTGCACTACTACCGCCTCGATGTCCTGCATAAGTGCACATAAATAGCACCTTGATCGCTGCCATATTGCATGCGATCCCCACAAACTGCCAGGTGGTATTTTAGAAATCAACGTTCCCTTTGCTTCCTTCCTCATCCTCCATGCGCCTTCTCGTTCCTTAATCAGAAATTACCCTCCGGCGCCATAGCATATTTGTGTAAAGGTTGTTTGCAAACCACCCATTCATTTACACTTAAAATCAATTTTTATGGCAAAGCAAAAAGGAGCACACCGTCTCACCGGCACTATTGGCGAGCTCACTTATTACAAATCAAAGAACGGCTACATTGTTCGGGAAACCTCGGCACTCTCTGCACAACGGCTGGCTACCGATCCGGCCTTCGCCCGCACGCGGGAGAACATGTCCGAGTTCGGCCGTGCCGGCAAATCGGGCAAGTACATACGCAGCGCCTTCCGTTCATTAATCCAGAATGCCAAGGATTCTACCCTGGTGGGCCGGCTAACGAAGGCGATCATGCAGGTGATCAAAACCGACAGCATTTCGCCCCGTGGTGAGCGCAATCTTACTGAAGGAGATACCACTATGCTTCAGGGCTTCGATTTTAACAATGATGCCAGGTTGCAGGCCACCATCTTCACGCCCTATAATGCCACAATCAACAGGGTTACCGGTGCAGCCACTGTCGCAATACCATCTTTTGTACCGCTGAACGAAGTGGTAGCACCATCAGGCGCAACGCATTTAAAAATCGTCAGCATGGCGGCGGAGATAGATTTCGCCACCGGCACCACCGTTACCGATAGCCAGCAATCAGCACCCTTGTCGCTGGATGCGGCGCCCTCGGTATCATTGAACCTGGCCAATGCCCTGACGCCAAACAGCACCCATACCTTATTCCTGGTGCTGGGCATACAATTCTATCAGGAGGTGAACGGTGTGCAGTATACGCTAAGGAACGGAGCCTTTAATGCGTTGAGCATCGTCAAGGTGAGCTAACGAGGGTAGGGGGAAGAGACGGTCATTCCGGCCCCGAGCCGGAATCTTCCCAGGCACGCAGTGCCATACCTGTTGAGGAACCGAGAGGCATTGTGCGAGAAAGAGAGGTCATTCCGGCCCCGAGCCGGAACTTTTTCATCGAGGCCAAAAACAATAATAATGACCTCGATAATCCATCAGGTGGCGCAACGCGCCATACCTGTTCACGGCTAGAGAAAGATTCCGGGTCAAGCCCGGAATGACCCTCACTCCCGCAATGACCTTTCTATCTCTCCCAATCTGCAGCAAGATCAACCAGCTCCGGATTTTCCTTTCTAATCAGTTTAATTTTCCATTCCCTTTTCCAGTTTTTCAATTGCGACTCTCTTTCGATGGCCTCTTTCGGATGATTAAAGTTTTCCCAATACACTAAGTAATGGCATTTGTACTTGGCAGTGAAAGCACTTCCTACTCCATGTTTGTGTTGGTGTATTCTATCTTCCAGGCATCCGGTTATACCAATGTAGAAAACAGTTCTGGCATAGTTGCTCATTATATAGATGCAGTAGGTATTGTACTTGTACACAAATGAAAAATAATCAAGAAAACAAACATAGAGAAAGATTGCGGTGAGGGCTTGTTCAGGGTCATTCCGGGCTCGACCCGGAATCTATCGGGTGGCGCAAGGCGCCATACCGGGTGTGGAAGGGGAGCACCCCCGCGGGAACACAGTACACGTGACCAACACATCAAAAACCTCAATCTAATATTATGTAATTTCAAAATACAAACCCCATTTCCTAAACCTGAAACGAAACGAATATGAACACGAACAACGAGACCATCACCGTAAAGCCCTATTCCGTCAAGGAACTTTCCTCCTTATACGGCGTAAGTCCGAAAACCTTAAGAACCTGGTTGCGTCCGCACAAAGAAGCGATAGGCGAAAGGATCAGCCGTTATTACACCACCCTGCAGGTTGGGATTATATTCGAGAAGCTGGGCATGCCCTGATCAGGGTCATTCCGGCCCCGAGCCGGAACTATTTCATCGAGACCAAAAAACAATAATGATCACCTCGATAATCTCCCAGGTGGCGCAAAGCGCCCTATCTGTCCGACATTCAGTGACCGTCATTTCGAAGCGTAGCGAGAAATCTCCCAGGTGGCACGCAGTGCCTTACCTGTAGAGGAACCAGACGGTCATTCTGGACTTGATCCAGAATCTTCCAGGTGGCGCAACGCGTCATACGTGTTCACGAATAGAGAGAGATTCCGGGCCAGCCCGGAATGACCGAGAAAGAGGGCTAAGAAAAAGCAAAGATTATATATTACCCACGGCAATCTTTTATTCAAAACAGTGCAGAAAAATAGCTGCACAAAAGCGCTCTTATGTTGGTTAAATTTTCTAACTTTCTTGCCTCATTTACGGGGTGATTTGTCTTGTACTATTGGCCATTCCAAAAGATCGCTCACCCCAGATTCCTTAAAATATCTGGTGTTGTTATAGTGATTTGTTTACAATCCTAAAACTATATCAACAATGAGAGCGTTTCTTGTGCATTTAGCCCTGCTCGGATTTTTGTCTTCAGCATTTTGTCAAAACAGCGTAACAACAAAAGCACCACCTCCACAGACCCCGGAAATAGAGCGGTGGAATCTCAATAAATACATCTATAGCCACACGCAGTACAAAACAGGAAGGAACGATAAACCCGTAATTGACTTTGAAGCACTGGACAACTGGCAAGGTGTAGGTGAAAACCAGGATGTAGAAATTAGCAATGATGGAAAATATTTTGCCTATACGGTTGTTACCGGCACAGGAATACCCTATTATGCGAGAAAAAAGCCAGACAGCCTTATTGTGCAATCGACGGTTAACTCCTGGCGGCAGTCATTTTCCGGAGCAATGCCCGGCTTTTTTGCTGCCGATTCAAAGCAATATATATTCAAGGATAAGGAAACTCTATACTTTTTAAAATTAGGCGGCAGCGATAATAATGAGGTAATAAAAGACGTGAGCTCGTATCAATTGCCTCCTGATCAAAAAAAAGAATGGCTGGCTTACCAGTTGAAGGGCGGTGAAGTCCTACTGAAAAACTTAATTACAGGAAATAGAGAAGGATTTGATTCTATTTCTCAATATGCCTTTGACAAAAGTGGCAAATGGCTAGTCTGTCAGGAAAATAATGAAGGAAAAGATATCGATCTATATAATTTAAAGAATAAAAAGTCTTTCCAGTTTCCTTTGGTAGAATCTTACTCGATTGACGAGGGCGGAAATTCTATTGTAATTAAAACAATCGATGGTGGCCTGTCCTTTGCCAATTTAAGCACAGCAAAAGAAATAGTGATCTTTAATGGACTCTCTGGACAAACAATTAATAACATTGCACTTGATTGTTCCGGTAGCCAGGTAGTATTTACAGTAAAGGATGCAAATAAAATGAACTCGATCTGGTATTACAAGATTGGAATGGAAAAGGCGGTAAGGAAGGTAGGTAATAGAGAAATTGGAGCTGACCTATTAATCAATGAACAGGTTACTTTTACCGATAATAACCGCTATATTAAATTTTCTATGCAGCCTAAGCAAGACTTACGTAAGCCAATGGCTGATGCAGTGAACCTGGATGTGTGGACTTATAGTGATCCAATGATTCAATTTGAAAAATCCGGCAAAACAAAGAAATCACAATCTAGCAGCTTCATTCTTAATGTAGAAAATAATAAGATTGTAACCTTGGAAAATGAAGGGGAAAACTTATACTTATTACAGGGTGAGTATGCTATTGTTAAAAAAATGGGTAACTCTCTTTACGGTGACCGTTTTTGGGAAAAGGGTTATGATAAAGACAGCAACTGGCTAGTTTCACTTATAAATGGAGTTCGTACACTTTTACCGACCATGGCTGGCCAATATAACCTCTGGTTTTCACCTGGCGGTAATTACATTGTTTACTTTGATAAGAGCAATTGCCATTATTTTAGTTATGATATTTATACTCATAAATCCATTGATATATCAAATGGTGGTGATTTTTGCTGGCGGTCACGTCATGTTAATGTTCTTCCAAAACAGTCAATTGGTCCTGCGGCTTGGATAGAGAAAGACAATGGCCTTTTGGTCTATGATAATTATGACATCTGGCAGTTAGACCTAAGTGGGAAAAAGCAAGCTATCAACCTTACCAACGGCTATGGCAGCTTAAACGATGTCCGGTTCTCTTTAAGCAGTGGAGACCGCCATGCACCTCTTAATATTCCTATCATAACAGTGAAAGACATTTTGCTTTTAAAGGCATTTGATTTGAAGAGCAAATATGATGGCTTTTGCCGAATGGCAGTAGGCAAGAAGGCCAATCCGGAAATACTTTACATGGGTCCTTATTTTTTTGAAGACCAGCGCGATATAGAAGGTGTCGTTGTTGGTTCTGTATTAGGTATGCAACCATTAAAGGCCATTCAAGGTAATATCTGGATTGTCAAGCGACAATCAACAACAGAAGCGCCCAATTATTTTGTAACAAAAGATTTTAAGAGCTATCGGCAGTTAACCTATCAGGAACCTCAAAAGCAGTATAATTGGTACAGTGCTGAACTGATTTCCTTCTCCCCGCGTGCGGGGTATAGCGCCAGCGAAAGTATA
>CBIMFG010000235.1:0-6533 GCA_966243125.1 uncultured Niastella sp. | reverse complement strand
CCGGCCGCAGGTTACTTTTACTACCTGTGCACATCACCGGGTATTCTTCAGTAACATGGTATACATTGCGTTCGGGACGTTGCCAATCAATATATTGAAGGGTGAAACTTTTTTTATCTCCATCGATGCTTTGTTCAAGGGCTTTGCCAAGCGTAAGGCGTTCGTAGGCATGTTGGCAGGCGCTGATGTATCCATTTTGGAAAGGAAGGTCTTTTATCGCCTGGATGCCAGCTTCGATATTGGCATCGCTGAATACAGTTGTTTTGTTGCTACCGGCCTGAATGCTATTGATGGCTTTGAGTTGTGCGCGCAGAATATCATCGAGTAGCACATTGCTGGTTTTATTGCCACGCGCAGCCAGCGCTTCTTCTGGATTGAGATAGATATATCCCAGGCGCATCAGTAAGTGAAGTGCGGGAAGTTGAGAAACGTCATTCTCCCGAAATGATGGGACGCTCATGGTTAATAGTTATTTTAGTGTATGCATAGTAAGAGCAATTATACTTTCACCCGTACTTTCCCGGTCAGAAGTACCTGCATCAGGCCTTTCTTTTGTTCCTGCAAGGTGGCTAGGCGGCGGCGATGGATTTGGATTTCTTTTTCGGAAGTGGAGAGAATGTTCGCGATGGCGGATTGTTCTTTTAATAATGGCCACTGAAATGTTATTCTAAAGAAATCCTTAGGCTGGATCCTTTTTGAACCTGTTCCAGTTGAAATATTTTCCAATGTTGTATAGACATTTTCTTGGCTTAAATAATATAGGAAAAAATTAGCATCAATGCTCTTATCGATATCAAACGTAGGAATATCCTGTGAGCTCTCATAACCATCGAGGTCTTCGGGAATAATTCCAAATGCACCTTTATGCAAGTTCTGCTTTCCATAAATAAATTGACCTGATCTTCGTTGATAGAAAGCGGTTGCATTTTCCATTTCGGTTCCGCGAACATCCCGTTTCTCAACTCCTCGAATTCCAAGACGAACAGTAAGTCTTTTTTGCAGATTGTTCCCGATTGACGGTAATCGACTCTCAGAAAGAAAATCTCCAACCATAACCTCGCTCCATTCTTCCTTAAACCCTTTCAATCTCTTTTTCCCAGTGAGCAGTTGCTGCATCAGTGCGCGGTGGCGAGCTTGCAAGGTATCAATGAGTTGCTGTTGCTCGGAGATAGCTTTATCCCAGGTAGAAAGTATTGTGGATATGCGGCGTTGTTCGGAGAGTGAAGGAATTAATATAGGTATTCCGCTTAATGCCTCCTTAGTTAACTTATACCTGCCGGCCCCTTGACGCGTAAGATATGGCGTTAACTCTCTATGTTTGAAAAAATAATAAAACCACTCTGTTAAATTGTCCACTCCCTTAAGAAGATGCGCATGATTATTTACATTGAATTTCCCTTCAACCAAAAGTGTCATTGGCAGTTCTTTCCACTTTAAGAAATGGTCTCCATCTTCTCCTATCAAGGCAAACTTCCCCTCAATTCTATATTCATTAATAAAATCCTGAATTTTGGTTGGACCATAATATGGATACTTACCTTTTATTGTTCTTCGAATCTCCTCACTAATGGGAAATCGAAGGTTGTTACAAATGCAATACGCATCACCTACGCTATTCACCTCCCACTCCTCGGGTATCCACCCAAGCTCTGTATGCTTATATCCTGGTTTCTTTATACTAGTTTTTGCCATTGTGTTCAATTTCATTTTTCCTGTCCACTATGTAATACAGTAAGACAAATTTATCCGATCATCACTTTTCAAAACTGAGAAATCGTTTTGCTATTATTTACCCTTTCCACCTTGTAAGCGCTTTATTGCCTTGTCCAATTCATCTGGCTGCGCCTCATTCAAAGTTTTCTGGTATTGCTCAAATTCTTTTAAAGCATGTGATTCGGCAGCTTTGGCACTTCGGCTGCCTGCGTCCGTTAATATTTCCCGTTCGTTCAGTGTTAGAAAGCCGTGCAACTTTACGATCCAATCATTCATGTACATTGGCTTCCGGTTCATGGCCTGCAATTCTGCAAAATCCAGGTACTGTGAAACGATCAGGTTCAGTTGCTTCAACTCATCCTCGTTAAGATAGTTTTTGGCTACAGTCACATCCATCTTCTTTATCCTATCGCCCGGGAAATTGGTAAGCCCCATATTGGGTTTTGTACAATCAGCCCTTTTCATGATCAACTCTGCTGCTGTATGCCCATGAATAGCCCAGTGAAATTTGTTTTGTACAGTCGCAAAAAACTCTTTTGACATTTCTGACTTCGCATCATAATCGATGCTGGTAGCATAAATATCACAAACTTTCCGGTAGAACACTTTTTCAGAGCTGCGGATATCACGAATGCGGTCCAACAGTTCGTCAAAGTAAGGATCCCGGGCTTGCTTTAACCTTTCATCGTCAAGTACAAATCCTTTTATGATATATTCCCGCAGGCGTTGGGTGGCCCATATGCGAAAATGAGTACCTACATGCGATCGAACACGATAACCTACAGATATAATCACATCCAGGTTGTAATGTTCCAGGTCGCGTGTAACGGATCGCCCCCCTTCGGTTTGAACTGTTCGGAAATTCCGAACAGTTGACTCTTCTGTAAGCTCGCCCTCCTCGTAAATATTGCTAATGTGCTCACTTACAGTTGACTTCGCCTTTTGAAACAAGTCTGCCAACTGATTTAAAGTTAGCCAAACCGTTTCTCCTTCCATTTTCACCTCCACTTTGGTGCGCCCATCTTGAGATTGATAGATCAATATCTCTGACCCATGGCTCATAAGCAGTTTATTTTATAGTCCTAACTCTTTAAGATATTTCGCCATTTCTTTTTCTACAGCCGCCAATTCAGCATTAAGCCGCGCAATTTCCTGCTGTGTAGCAGCAATGTCTATCTCCGCTTCTTCCTCGAAGGTGTCTACATAACGGGGACTGTTGAGGTTAAAGTCATTAGCGGTTATCTCCTCCCGTGTGGCCACGTAGCTGTATTTTTCTTCCACTACACCAGACTTCAATTTACCTTAGGCAAAACGGCTGTACGTAGCTACAATTGCATCCACGTCCTCCATGCGAAGACGGTTTTGGTTCTTGCCACTTTCAAACCGTTGACTGGCATCGATGAACAGTACGTCTGTCTTTTTCTTTCTGCCCTTATTGAAAAGCAAGATTGCTGCGGGAATGCCCGTACCGAAAAACAGGTTGGCAGGTAATCCTATTACTGCATCCAACAGGTTTTCTTCGATGGTTTGCTGACGGACCTTTCCTTCGCTGGCCCCCCGAAAAAGCACCCCGTGCGGTATAACCACACCAACTTTTCCATGACCATCGTATGCCACCTCTATCATGTGACTAATAAACGCCCAATCACCCTTACTTTTGGGAGGTACCCCACGCCAAAATCGCTGGTAAACATCCGCGGCAGCCTTGTAACCACTCTGCGGCTGACCTGCATTATTTTTATCGCCTTTCTTTTTGTCTTCTTTCTCCGTATCATCTGCGCCCCACTTGTCCAGCGAAAAAGGAGGATTGGCCACCACTACATCAAACTTCATCAGGTTATCCCCTTCTTTCAACTTGGGATTACGGATGGTATCACCCCAACGGATCACCGCGCTGTCGAACCCATGCAGGAACATATTCTGCACTGCCAGTGCCCAAGTGCTCCCATTAGCTTCCTGGCCATACAACGAAACATTTCCCGAGCCTACCTCCCGACCGGCTTTGATAAGCAAGGAAGCTGAACCACATGTGGGATCGCAAATGCGCGCGCCAGGCTCCGCCTTTGTTAGTTTAGCCAACAAAGTAGACACCATAGAAGGCGTATAAAACTCACCCGCTTTTTTACCAGCATCTGATGCAAAAGATGCGATCAGGTATTCATACGCATCTCCAATTACATCATTGTGCTCTAGATGCGATGGACTTAGATCGAGTTCGCTAAAATCAATAAGGAGGTTCTTGAGACGGGTGTTCTTGTCTTTCACATCCCCGAGGTTACTGCTGTTGAAGTCTATGTTACGGAATATACCGGTCCCATCTTCACTAAATAGTTTCTCGCGGTTTGCTTCCTCAAGGTCGTTCAACGCTGTGTTGATCAACTCTCCAATATTGGAAGCTGCCCTTCGCTCATACAAGTATTGAAACTGGCACTGCTCGGGCAACATAAAACGCTCCATCTTCATTGCGCGGTCTGTTCTCCCTTTGTCTCCTTTGTATTTCGTGAGATGCTGTTGGTATATATCCTCATGTACATCGCTGACATATTTTAGAAAAAGCATGGTAAGAATATAATCCTTGTACTGACTTGGATCAATCAATCCGCGAAAAGTATCACAGGCTTTCCATACGATCCGGTTAATATCCTGTGCGCTGATCATTTGCTGCTTTGCCATTATTGGTATGCTAATTTTAATAGGTTCGTATTATAGATGATTTCATTAAGGTGATTTATTCGTGTACGTAGTCGTACAGCCTGCTGTTGTAATTTGTGTGCCTCCAATATCTTTTCCTGATATTCTACAGAGGGTATGGGCACTATCAATTGCCCAATAACGTCGCGGGATATATGTGGGGTAGAAGTTCCCTTAGCAACACTAACCAGTTTTTGAGAAGTAGAAGGGTGATTCAAAAACCATTGAAGGTAGGCTGATAAAATGAGTCGGTTATCTTTAATTCTAAGCACTGTGAATACAGAGGATGCAACGGCTGGAGTGTATAAACCATTGTATACAGCAGCAAAATGATCTACTCCTTTTGTTGCCAATAAAACATCTCCGAGCTCCAAGAAGTTTTTATGTAGCCTTTCATCATCCCGTAATTCAGGCTCTATGTGTTCCTGCCAATCGCGTTCCTTATTCCAGTGACGTACTTGTAAATAATAAACAGAATTTCCCTGGAGGGAAGAAGTATTTACATAAATGCCACTAAACAAATCGGCAATGTAACTTATAGAGTATCGCTTATTTTTTATCACCAGACACCTAAATTAATTTAAATGCCCAATAAATGGAAATAATTTTTCTGAGTAATTAAATTACTCAAATTGAGTTCCAGCATACAACAGCGTAACCAAGACACCTTTACGAACTGAATATGAATCGATTAAAATAAAAAAAAACGATCTTTCGATAACTTCCCTTTAAAAAATTTCATGGAGTCCACGGGAGTTTTATCGAACCCTATCCATCTTTTAGCTATTATTTAATCGATTAAATATGCCTAAAATCACTATTCGTAAATGATAGACAAAGATTCACAGTATCCCTGTCGTACAGCCGCGTTATATATTCAAATACTACAGCTTATAATCCGGAGCCGGTTGTAAGACTGCTGTATTCGTATCGGTTACTGTAATAGTATCTTTTTTCGGGGTTACGTCCTGTGACTTTTTTTGCGCAGCCGGTGAAGTACAGGCTGTCCACCAAAACACGGGGTTTCATGGGTACAAAATAAGGGTTTTCATGAAAGTAAAATACTGGCTAAATAAAAAATCCAGCGAGTATAATACGCCTCCATAAGAGGGATAAACCCGCTGGAAATTTCAATTTGATCTATTACAAAGACTTAACGACCGAAGGGTGTCCCCAGATCCATCCTATCTGATTTTGTTTGGTCTTAACCTTATACCAGACCCATTTCTCCTTCCCATTCAGGGCATCCATATTTGATGATTTTTCCAAATACATCAATTCTGTCCCTTTCACCAGGCTCTTAACAACCGGAGCAGTAGGATTAGGTGCAGAACGCATCGATAATTGTGTTATTGCTTTTAAAACCGGCGTTGTATTCTTGCTAACATCGAAGGTTTTATACTTAAATGCAAAACCCGACAAGTAATAATCGACAATAAATTTTGCATCTGCAAGCATGTACCAGGCTATGTTCGTATTCTTATGTTCGGCATTGCTCACATTGTTACCATTTTTCGAATTAATAATTACACGGTCATCGAAAAAGTTCTCGAGCATTGGCACATTGCCAAACCTGGTTTGATGCGCTATTAGCTTACCTGCTTCATCAAAATAATAATATTGTTTTTCAGAAGTTGTACCGCTCTCGTCAAAACCGAGAAAACTTAATTTTCTTACGATGGAATCGCGGGATGATACCCGCGATTTTGCAGCAATTAATTTATCATTACACGATTCTTTGCCTATAGATATTTAGCGTAAAAGACGCATCAATAATAAGTAATAACTGTCGTATCTGTACCTTGGTCGTCTTTATTATACAATTTTACGACCCTTCCCAGGTTGTCAAATTCATAAGTTAAAGAATACGAAACCATGGGTGAACCAGGGATATTGAGGGTTCTGCCTCTTTTCAGCAGGTTCTTGCTCCCTTTGCCCCGCCAGGGAGAACCCAAATTGGCATTATCCAGGGTGTTGGGCTTATCGGTATAGTACTCATCAAAATAATCTTGCGCATAAGTAGTAACACCATTATCATCTGTCGCTATTGTACTATCCAGGTTGTTATTGGTGTAATAATTTTTTGAATCATTGGTGTATACTACATTTCCATTTATATCATACCCGGT
>CBIMFG010000234.1:0-6540 GCA_966243125.1 uncultured Niastella sp. | reverse complement strand
CATTATCTGTTAAGGAATTATTAATACCTGCCAGCTCCTGTTTACCCCTTACAAATACCTGTTTCTTCTTAGCATTTCTTTAATAAACTTCCTGCCTCCTGCGCCTTCTATTAAACAAAGCAACACGCAAATAACAAGTAATAAAAATATTCACCTTAAAAGCATTTTATATGAAAACGTTTTTTACCCTCACTACCATTATTCTGATAGTAATTGCCAGTTTTGTAAGCTTTGTATTATTTAAACATGGCCATTATGCTTTCTCTGCACTGTTGGTATTGACCAGTTATTTATCTGCTGCGTTGTGGATCTATGTATTGCAGACGAAGAGAGTGGTATTGAGCTAACTACGAGCTTCTTTCAGTCATAACATAAGGGTATAGGGAACTGGTATTTACCGGTTCCTTTTTTTATGTTTATTATCTACCCGCTTTATGTTCCACCTCATTGCCTAATTCCGGTTCGGCAGTAATAAACCAACGCGGTAATTCCTGCTCATGCAATTTCCAGTGATTGGCCGAATCCCGGGCAAGGGTTGCAGTGATCAATCGTCCGCTGCTATCAACAACAGAGATATGAAAGTAAATAGCCACAGAATTAATACGGGCAAAATGAAACTCGCGTTCCTGCCCGTCGGTACATAAAATGGTGGTTGAAAAATCTGTTTTCATGATCAACAGTTTTGCACAATACAAAGGTGCACAATAATCTTTCCATTATGGCCGCAAATCGGGTTAAAATGTGATTGGAGTTGTTCAAGTGATTGTAAATAAATTGTTTATTCAGAAGTATTCAGTTTCATTTTTTCTTTACAGAATAGTCTTTACTGTAAAATCGTGGCGAATATTCTACCTAAAAAATCGTAAATTGATTAAGCTGTACTAACTGTAGAATCTCTTTTACAAATCCATCGTTCCCTTACATTATTTCATTCTATTACTTTTTGCCAAAAGCATGAAGAAGTCGATTGTTGGCTGCTTGCTGCTGCTTATGCAATTATTTACCGCCCGTGCCGATCACATCACTGGTGGTGAAATGCATTATACGTTTACCGGCATCAACAATGGCATGTACAGTTATCAGGTTACTGCGAAATTATTTATGGATTGTTATAGTAACCGGCGGCTGCCAAACCCGGCTTACTTTGGCATTTTTAATAAAGGTACCGGCGCGCACATTATGGATCTGTCCATTTCAATGGCTCACCAGGACAGATTGACTTTAAGTAACCCGGGCCCTTGTATCACCAACCCGCCTTCAGTTTGTTACGATATTGGTTTTTACGATTTCAGTGTGAACCTGCCTCCGGTGGCCGAAGGGTACATTATTGTAATACAGGTGGTGTACCGCGTGCAGGGCATAAGTAATCTTACACCCGCTTACGGCAACATTGGCGCTACGTATACAGGCGAAATACCGGGCAATGGCGTAGTGGCATCGGGACCGCACAACAGCAGCGCCAGTTTTAATGGCGATGACATGGTGGTGATTTGCGCCAATAACTCTTTCTCTTACAATTTTGCAGCAGTAGATAATGACAACGATCAGCTGCGGTATTCATTTACCAATGCCTACATTGGCGGTTCTGGCGGCGGCGGAGTGAATTTTCCGCCGGCAGCACCACCTTATGCATCGGTGCCCTACGGGGCCAATTACGGGCCTGCTGCACCACTGGGCGGCAATGTAAAGATCAACGCCAACACAGGCATGATAAACGGCGTGGCGCCTGGTGAAGGTGTGTATGTGGTAACCGTGCAGGTTGAAGAGGTCAGAAACGGCGTTGTTATTGCCACCCAACGAAAAGACCTGCAGATTCGCATCACCGCCTGCACCATTGCATCGGCCTCTATGCCGCCCGATTATATGCTTTGCAAAAATTCACAAACCATAGCCCTCGCTAATTTAAGTACCAGTCCGTTAATTACCTCTACTACCTGGGAGCTCACCAATAGCAAAGGCGTTACGGTGTTTAACTCAAACAACGCTGTTGATAGTTATACGTTTCCTGATACAGGCGTGTACATGGTAAAATTGGTGATCAATCGCAATCAGCAATGTTCCGATTCAACCGTTTCAATGGCCTATGTATATCCTGGTTTTAAGCCCGACTTTACCTTGAACGGCATTTGCTTTACAAAACCAACGCAGTTTTTTGATGCATCCAGTACGGTTTATGGCAATGTAAATTCATGGGATTGGAATTTTGGCGATGGAACAGGAAATGATGTATCGTCGCAGCCTTCGCCCACTTATACGTTTCAAACAATGGGTGTGAAAAATGTACGCTTAATAGCCACCAACACCAAGGGCTGTCGGGATACAACGGTTAAAAATATCACCATAGTTGATAAACCACCATTATCACTGGCATTTCGCGATACGCTTATTTGCATACCCGATAAATTGCAACTACGGGCAATTGGTACAGGTATTTTTAGCTGGTCGCCCAACACGGCCATGGTAAATGGCAATACAGCAACACCCACAGTGAATCCGGTAACCACCACCTCCTACACGGTTCAACTTGATGACAATGGCTGCCTTAATCGCGACTCGGTAAAAGTGCGGGTAGTGGACCATGTGACCCTGCAGGCAATGAATGATACCACTATTTGCCAGGGCGATACCATTCAGTTGCATGTGCTATCAGACGGATTGAGATACACCTGGACACCCGCTAACCAGGTGTTGAACGCAACTGCAGCCAACCCAAATGTGGTAACAAGATCGGGCACCAATTATGAAGTAACGGCCAATATAGGCAGTTGTATAGCTAAAGAACAGGTGCTGGTTATAACAGTGCCTTACCCTGTTGCATACGCCGGTTTAGACACCACCATATGTTTTGATACAAACGCCCAGCTGCTGGGCAGCACAGAGGCCATTCAGTACGCGTGGTTGCCTGCCTCCACACTAAGTAATCTCAACATTCTGAACCCGGTTGCATCGCCAAAAACAAGCACCGCTTATGTGCTATCGGCATATGATAATAAAGGCTGCCCCAAACCGGGATATGACACGGTAGTAGTGAATGTATTGCCCGATATAAAAGCATTTGCAGGCAAGGATACAGCAGTAGTGGTAAATCAGTTATTGCAATTACAGGCAAGTGGCGGCAAAACGTATCAATGGGTGCCGGCTACCAGTTTATCGAACCCGGCTATTGCCAATCCCACAGCAACATACACTACACCTTCAACGGGCATTGCCTATAAGGTGCTGGTGTATAACGAAGCGGGGTGTGTTGATTCGGCCTACATAAAAGTGAAAGTATTTCAAACCGTGCCAATGGTTTTTGTACCCAATGCATTTACCCCTAATGGTGATGGAAAGAATGATCTGTTGCGCCCCATTGCAGTAGGCATAGCCCGTATAGATTATTTCGAGATCTTTAATCGTTGGGGGCAGCTGATATTTAGGACCACAACCAACGAACACGGCTGGGATGGAACCATCGGTGGTAAAGTACAACCTTCAGGCACCTATGTGTGGATGGTGAAAGCCGTTGATTACCTGGGTGCACCTTATGTGCAACGCGGAACTATTGTTTTAGTAAGATAAGTTTTACCCCGCCACTTGTTTCCAATCCATGGAGAAAACATTGCTAAGACAGGTGCACAGTTCACTGATGCGGGTGGGCTTGGTTAAAAAATAATGCGCGCCCAGCTGCATAATTTCCTGTTTGTCTTTTTGGTTGGAACTGGTAGTGTAGATAATTAGTGGAACGCTTGAATATTTGGAGAGTTTTTTTATTTCAATCAAACATTCCTTGCCATTTAGCTTAGGCATATTCAGGTCAAGAAAAATAAAATCGGGGAATGGAACGGTTTCGTCTTTTAAATGTTTTAATGCCGCTTCACCATTGTTTGCATAAAAGCATTCAAAAGGAACATTTAAGTCCTTCATGGCCTCATTAATGAACAGCTGATCATCTTCATCATCGTCAATAATAAAAAGGGTTCTGGTTTTGTCCATGAGGTGGTTAATAAGTGATAAAATTACCATTTTCAGGGGTATTTTCTACTTATACTAAAGATTTTAATCTGGCATCATATACCGGTTTGCTAAATATGCAATAGCCCCTGTTTGTATCAGTAACAGATACAGGAATTTGTGTGGTCATAAAAAATATTGCTGAAAGAGGTAACTTCAGCCCAGCGATATGAAAAAAACTATCAAACACCTGTTTATTGTGTCATTGTTGTTGCCCATATGCATGCATGCACAAAAAATAAATTCAAACGGCGCCCTGCACCGCGATTATTTTGTACATGCTATGGTTCGTATAGCAGACCCGTTGTTGACGGCACTGAGCAATAATGAGCTGAAAAAGAAAATGCCTATAGAAGCCAAAACCAACGACCGGCAAAATTTTACTTACCTGGAAGCGTTTGGCCGTTTACTGGCCGGTATGGCGCCGTGGCTGGAACTGGGGCCCGATAGCACTACAGAGGGAAAATTGCGAAAGAAATATATTGACCTATCTGTTACCTGCATTCGCAATGCTACCGACCCTGCGGCAGCTGATTACATGAATTTTAATAAAGGCGGACAGGCACTGGTTGATGCGGCGTTTTTGTCGCAGGCCCTATTACGAGCCCCCAACCAGTTATGGGGCCGCCTCGATGCCAAAACAAGAAAAAATCTGTTGGAAGCGCTTCGGTCGTCGCGCGTAATAACACCAGGCCATAGTAACTGGCTTTTTTTCAGTGCCATGGTGGAGGCGGCTCTGTTGCAATTTGAGGGCAGCTGCGATAAAATGCGGGTAGACTATGCCGTGTCGCAGCATTTGCAATGGTACAAAGGCGATGGCGCCTATGGCGACGGCGCCAGTTTTCATTGGGATTATTACAACAGTTTTGTTATTCAACCCATGTTCCTGGAGGTGTTGCAAACATTGATCAACAGTGGACAGAATGAAAATAAAACCTATGAACTTGAATTGAACCGGGCCCGCCGTTATGCCGCCATTCAGGAACGACTGATCTCACCCGAAGGAACTTATCCACCCCTTGGCCGTTCATTGGCTTACAGGTTTGGTGCTTTTCAATTATTATCGAAGATTGCTCTCATGCACCAATTGCCTAATGAGGTGTTACCACAACAGGTTCGGTGTGCCTTGTATGCGGTTGTAAAGAAGCAACTGGAAGCGCCCAATACTTTTGATAACGAGGGCTGGTTAACCATAGGGCTGGTTGGCCATCAACCAGGAGTGGGTGAACCCTATATTTCAACAGGCAGCCTGTATTTGTGCTCCCAGGTATTTTTGGTGTTGGGATTACCAGGCACCGATGCGTTCTGGCAAAACGCCGATGCCGACTGGACCGCCAAAAAAGCATGGCAGGGAGAACCCATACCAATTGATCATGCAATTGAAAATTAATATTCCATTTCATATGAATAAAAAGATAAAGATCCTGGCTGTATCAGGAGGTTTGCGCCCCACTTCAAGCAATGCATTACTGGTAAAGGAAATTAAGAAATGGGCGCCGGCAAACGTGGTGTTCACCATTTATGAGGAGCTGGCAACACTGCCTGCTTTTGACGATGGGGAATCTCCTGAAACAGTAAATGAATGGCGGCGGCAATTGACGGAGGCGGATGGCGTGGTGATCTGTTCGCCCGAATACGCTTTTGGCGTTCCCGGCGCATTGAAAAATGCTATAGATTGGACGGTAAGATCGAGCGAACTGGTTAATAAGCCATTAGCATTAATAACCGCTGCCTCCGGCGGCGATAAGGCCCATGCCGCCTGGTTACAGATCTTTACTGCGCTTTCAGCCAACATTCCGGATGGAGGGGCTTTGCTGATCCCTTTTATAAAGACAAAATTTAATGAAAAAGGTGAGGTGTCGGATGTAGCTACAAAAGAAGCCATTCTCAATACCCTACAGGCGCTCATCCAAACCATTGAACAAAAAGCGTCTGTGGCAGACGAGTAAGATTTGACAAATGTTAAATAATTTCGACAGGCATTTGAGTGGTTGCTTTAAAAACGAACTTTGCAGCGCATTGGCTCGTTATTTGACGTTCAACACCCATATTTGAAAAATTAAAAAGGTGTTAAAGTGATCATAAACACCCATCCCTATATTCTCTTAAACCGTTAATACAACCCGGAGGTTATTTTCAAATGCATATAAAATCTATTATCACAACAGTAGCTACCGGTCTGATATTGCTTGCAGCGTGTAAAAAGAATGATGCGGCCCCTTCTGATGGCGGCAATGCATCCACCAACAATTGTGTAACAGGTCAAAGTGTAGACGGAGCTATTATTCCTGATCAATATATAATCGCGTACAGAGAATCAACCGATTTAACCTCCACAGCACGTATTTCATCTTTTACCAATACTTTATTGCAACGGAACAAGATAAACCTGAGCGCCATGAAGGCAAATTTTTCTGGTGGCGCCAGAGGTTTTATTGCCCACTTATCGGGAGCTGAATTGTTGCGGTTGCGGCAGGATTCCACCATTAGTAATATTGAGCAGGACCGTATTGTAGCTTATGGATCCTGTTTTCAGGTGGTTGAACC
>CBIMFG010000233.1:0-6551 GCA_966243125.1 uncultured Niastella sp. | reverse complement strand
GGCGTTGCTGGTTGATACCAAAGCATTACAGGCTGCCCAGGAAGTAAGCGATGTAGCCAAAGCACAGGAAATTCTGCAACAGGCTTACCGTACCGATGTACGCGCCCTGGTTGCCGAAGCCCGTTTACAAGCCGGCGCTGCATTACAACCATTACAGTTGTACCGTAACCTGAAAGTAAGAGAGAACTTAATTAAAGAGCGCGGTCAAAAGACTGTAGCTACCGGGTTATAAAACCGTTGCAGGTTACAGGTCGCAGGTTACAGGGAATTCGTAAAATGGAGCCCTGAAACCTGTAACTTGCAACCTGTAACTGTTTCTTAGTATTACCGAACGAACATGTGAGTGAAATTGCCGCCTAATGAGTAGAACTTCTGTTATAGCGATTTTCGATATTGGAAAAACCAATAAAAAGTTATTCCTGTTTGATGAGCAGTACAACATTGTGCTGGAAAAAAGCGAACAGTTTGATGAAGTAATTGATGAAGATGGAGATGCCTGTGAAAACCTGGACGCCCTTACCAATTGGGTGCGTGCCTGTTTGCAGGAAGTGTTTAACGATCCGCGCTTTCAGGTGCGGGCGCTTAACTTCAGCACCTATGGCGCCAGCTTTGTTCATATAGACAAAGAAGGAAAAGCAGCGGCTCCTTTGTACAATTACCTGAAGCCGTTCCCTGCCGGTCTGCAGGAAGGGTTCTACCAGAAATATGGCGGCGAAATAACTTTCTCTATTTACACCGCTTCACCAGTGTTGGGCAACCTGAATTCAGGCTTGCAATTGTATCGCCTGAAGTACAAGAAACCAGAGCTGTTCGAACGCATTCACTACTCATTGCATTTACCGCAATACATGAGCTTCCTGGTAACCGGTCGCGCTTACAGCGATATCACCAGCATTGGCTGTCATACCGGTTTATGGAATTTTCCGCAGAACCATTATCACGAATGGATCTACCGCGAGGCCATCAATGAAAAACTGGCCAACATTTTCCCAAGCGACCAGTTGATGCCCTCACAATTTCAGGGTCACGCCCTGTTAACCGGAGTTGGCTTACACGATAGTTCTGCCGCTCTCATCCCTTATTTGTTTCACTTTACCGAACCGTTTGTATTGTTATCAACCGGTACCTGGTGCATTGCTTTGAACCCGTTTAACCAAACCCGGTTAACATATGAAGAACTGCAACAGGACTGTTTGTGTTATATGGAATACCGGGGCAAACCCATTAAGGCCTCGCGCCTGTTTGCCGGGTACGAACACGAGCAACAAACAAAACGGCTGGCTGCCCATTTTAATGTAGCCCTCGACTATTATAAAACAGTGGCATTTAATGCCAACCTGTTATCATCTTCTGCTGCTATTGCCGGCACAGGCGCCGATAGCAAAGCAGGCAAGTCTGCCATGGTGCAGGAGAGTGCCTTTGGCGCCCGCGACCTCAGCAGTTTTGCCAACTACGAAGCCGCGTACCACCAGTTTATGGCCGATCTCATGACCCAACAGGTGGCTTCACTGAACCTGGTTTTGCATAACAGTCCGGTTAAAAAGATCTTTGTGGATGGCGGTTTCAGCAAGAATCCGTTGTACATGAATCTGCTGGCGAATGCCTTCCCTCAACACGAAGTGTATGCCGCATCAATGGCCCAGGCATCGGCCATGGGCGCTGCATTAGCCGTACATTCGGCCTGGAACAAAACCAATCCCTCATCAGATTTAATTGAGCTGAAGGCTTATTCATTAGCGAAAGCCTAACAATCTTCGGGATTGCTCTGGTCTTCTGCCGGGTTCCCTGTTGACCTTGTTCGGACTTTGTTCGGTTTTCCCTAAATAAACCCGAACATTCCCGGGGAGGGTCCGAACAACACCCGAACAGGGTGCGCGTCAATACCGGTACCGTCCCGGCACGATCCCGGGCATCGTATTAAGCAAAATTCTCTTGTAAAACCTACACACTTATTGCCTGAAACCGCACGGTTAACGGCAAAAACAGCACACTTACTAAAAAACGGCGTAGGAACTTCATTTTCTAAAAAATTGTGAGTATGTTAGCTGTCTAAACGGATCCTATACCCCTAAACGTGTACTGGTGATAACGATTGCAAATTCTTTCCCTCTGATAAGTACTTGCTTAGGACAGCCATAGACATATGAAAATGAGCGTTTTTCCCTGTATCAAGTTGTTCCCGTCTTCGGTTGGTTCCTCAATGGAAGGTTTTCCCATTTAATAAAAAAACTGACTAATGTCATTAACAGCATTGCTTGCCATATAAGCGAATCGAGCAGATCATACAAGTGTGATCTATGTTTTAACAATTGAGAGAACCGCTTCGTTTCTACGCAGCGGTTTTTTTATTTGAAAATAACAGGATAGCTCAGGATTGTAAAAAGTGTATTAGTTTATAAGTTCATGAGTTATTAGGTTATAGGTTATTAAACAAAAACTAAATAACTTATGAACTAAATAACTAACGAACTAAGCGCCATATGAAGAAAATAAACTTCACTTTAATCGCATTGCTGATAGCCTCCAGCATATTTTCTCAGGTAAAACCTGGTAACGATGTTACCGCACCACTACACCTCTTACAACCCGATTATCCCGTTCCGTATGGCGCCATGAGCGAAGCCGATATAAAAAAGGTGTTGGACAAAGTATTCAACTACCTCGATGGCGTTACCCCTGCGCAAATGATAAACAGGCAAACAGGGCAGGAGGTTACCGATGCTTCGCAATTTGATACCACATACAGCATAAAGCCTGGTGATTTCAGGCTCACGGCCTATGAGTGGGGCGTAACCTACAGTGGCATGTTGCTGGCTGCTGAAACAAGTGGCGATACCCGTTATAGTGATTATGTAAAACAACGCCTGTCGTTTATTGCAAAATGGGTGCCTGCTATAAAAAAGAAAGTGGCCGATGGTTCCCTGAAGGGCAATTATGTTTTTCGTCAACCCGTAGAACCACATGCACTGGATGATGCCGGCGCCGTTTGCGCTGCCATGATAAAAGCTACCCGCAGCGGCATAAACAACGACCTGCGTCCCCTCATTGATAATTACATCAACTACATAAGCACAAAAGAATACCGGTTGCCCGATGGTACGCTGGCGCGTAACCGGCCACAGAAAAATACCCTTTGGTTAGATGACTTATATATGGGCGTGCCCGCACTGGCTCAAATGGGAAAGCTAACCGGCAAAACAAGTTATTACGACGATGCGGTAAAACAGGTAAAACAATTTACCCAGCGCATGTTTGATAAAGAAAAAGGATTGTACATGCATGGCTGGGTACAGGACATGAACCCGCATCCCATGTTTTACTGGGGCCGCGCCAATGGCTGGGCTATTATGACCATGGTTGAATTGCTGGATGTGTTACCGGAGAATCATCCCGGCCGCCCATTTGTATTGCAGCAATTACAGGCACATGCAAAAGGACTGGCATCGTATCAATCAGGTTCAGGTTTTTGGCATCAATTGCTGAACCGTGAAGATTCGTACCTGGAAACATCGGCCACGGCTATTTATGCTTACTGCATTGCACATGCCGTTAACAAAGGTTGGTTAAACGCCAAAGCCTACGCGCCCATGGCTATGCTGGCCTGGAATGCCGTTACCACCAAAGTAAATGCTACAGGTCAGGTAGAAGGCGTTTGTGTAGGCACCGGCATGGCATTTGATCCCGCATTTTATTATTACCGCCCGGTGAATGTATATGCCGCTCATGGGTATGGGCCTGTGTTACTGGCCGGTGCTGAAATGTTGCGGTTGATTAAAGGCGATGCATTTAAGATAAACGATAGTTCATTACAACATTATTGAAAACAGCGGTAAGCTTCAAGCCGCAAGCTGCAAGCCGTCGCAGCAACAAAGAACAAAGAACAAAGAACATAGAACTCAGAACTTAGAACTCAGAACACCACATGAAAACGATAGGTCTGTCATTTTTTCTAATTGCAGCTATATTAACTACAAAGGCTCAACCTACTTATAAGTTTGATTTTGGAACCGAAAAAGCTGCAAACGGTTATATAGCTATTACTCCTAAAACTATTTTTTCAAAACAAACCGGTTATGGGTTTGAACCGGGATCTGCCCTGCAGGCCATTGACCGGGGTGGCAATGCGCTGACAGGTGATTACATCACCAGCAACAAACCATTTTATTTCTCGGTACAATTACCCGATGGCAATTATGATGTAAAACTCATACTGGGTGATGCAAAAGGAACTTCGGCCACTACCGTGCGTGTAGAGAACCGTAGATTGATGTTAGAGAACATTCGCACAGCGAATGGAAAGCAGGTAACCAAAACCATTACCGTACATGTGAAGGATAGTATCATTCGTGATGCACAACAAAAGGAAACAGGTGTCGTAAGATTAAAGCCACGCGAGTATACGTACCGGCATTGGGACAACCTGTTAACCCTGGAGTTCAACGACTCGGTACCTAAAGTATGTGCAGTAGAAATAACACCCAATAAAAAAGCAACCACCGTTTTTCTTGCCGGCAACTCAACCGTTGTTGATCAGGACCGCGAACCCTGGGCTGCCTGGGGACAAATGATCCCGCGTTTTTTTGAACCCCGCAATATTGCAATAGCCAATTATGCCGAATCGGGCGAAACTATGTTGGCCTTTGCAAGCGAGCGGCGGTTGCAGAAACTGTTTACGCTGGCAAAACCCGGCGACTATTTATTTATAGAGTTCACCCACAACGATCAGAAGCCAGGCGGCAATCACCTTGATCCGTTCACCACGTATAAGCAAACTCTCAAAGAATGGATAGGGGAGGCGCGTAAAAGAGGCATGACGCCGGTACTGGTTACCTCTATGCATCGCCGCAATTTTGATTCAAGCGGCCACATCATTAATACCCTGGGCGATTATCCCGAAGCCATGCGGCAAACAGCTGCAGAAGAAAAGGTAGCGCTCATTGATTTGAACGCTATGAGCAAAACTTTATATGAAGCCTGGGGACCCGAACAGTCGGTGAAAGCGTTTGTACATTACCCTGCCAATACCTTTCCTAACCAGGAAATCGCCCTGGCGGATAATACGCATTTCAACCCTTATGGCGCTTATGAACTGGCACGCTGTATAGTTAAAGGAATGGTGGCTGCTAACCTGCCGATTGCAAAGTATTTAATAAAAGAAAAGATCGCCTTCAACCCCGCGCATCCCGACCCCATACCACAATTTTACTGGCCCTTAAGCAGCGCTGTTACCAGTGTGAAGCCCGATGGAAATTAAAAATGAAGCATGATAAACAGAGAAATTAAAAAGTGAAAACCAAACACAGAACTAAGAACAGAGAACTAACAACTGTGAACTTGGAACTCTGAACTAAATAACTTACTTTGGCTCGCCTTGTGAATCAAATCACTATATAACTTCCTGATATTATTACGACATAAGCATACGTGTTTTTACGTATGTTAATTTCCCTATTATATAATAATGGATAACTATTATCGTTTTCCCTAAACAACAAAACCCATTCAATATCTTATAAGGCATGAAAAAAAGTACACTTGTAGCCTCTCTCTTAGTGTTGGTTGGTTCTGTACCCGGTTTTGCTCAACCTCAGCAACCTGCAAGGCCAGTAGTGGTGAATCCGCGTGTTGAATACCTGACCAATCCTGCAGGCCTCGAAATGACGCAGCCCCGCATGAGCTGGGAAATAACCAGTACCGCACGGGCTATTATGCAAACCAAATATCGCATTCTGGTGGCCGATGACTGGTCGAAACTGGTTTTGAACACCGGTAATATCTGGGACTCCAAAGAAGTGGCCAGTGATCAATCGCAGCTGGTACCTTACGGCGGCGCACCATTGAAGGCGGGCCAAACCTATTACTGGAAAGTAATGGTATGGGACAACCAGGGGCAGCTGTCTGACTACAGTAAAGACACCGCCCGGTTTACCATGGGTTTACTACAACCTGCCGACTGGAGCAATGCCCAGTGGATAGGTTATGATGAACTGGATGCTGCCAAACGGTATGTACCCGGTGTGCATGCTCCCGGCGCCAGCAAAGAATATAAAAATGTAGTAAGCGGAAATCACGTATTGCCCTTACTGCGCAAATCATTTACCATAAGCAAACCCGTTAAAAAAGCAACCGCTTTTATTACCGGGTTAGGTCAATATGAACTGCACATAAACGGGGTGAAAATTGGCGATCAGTTTATGAGCCCCGGCTGGACGAATTACGACAAACGCGTATTATACGACGTGTTGGATGTAACCAGCCAGGTTACCAATGGCAACAACGCCATAGGTGTTATGTTGGGTAATGGATTTTACAACATTCCCAATGAGCGTTACCGCAAAGCCCTGCTGGCTTATGGTAATCCCAAAATGATCATGAAGCTGGTAGTTGAATATACTGATGGCACCAAATCAGAAGTGATCAGTGACAACAGCTGGAAAACAGCGCCCGGCCCCATTACTTTCTCCAGCATTTATGCCGGTGAAGAATACAACGCAACCCTGGAACAGGATGGCTGGGACAAAGCTACCTTTAACGACGGCGCGTGGAAAGCA
>CBIMFG010000232.1:0-6560 GCA_966243125.1 uncultured Niastella sp. | reverse complement strand
ACGCCTGAAAGGGCCTGGTGGAACGTATTACGGTACGATATACAGGTTACACCCGACTACCTGGGCAAAACCATTCAGGGAAAAAACAGGATCGCTATACAGGTTTTAAAGCCTGAGAGCAAATTACAGCTCGACCTGCAGGAACCCATGACCATAGATAGTATTTTTTTAATTGCACAATCCGGCAGTAAAACCAATCTGTCGTTCGTACGGGAGGGCAATGCCTGGTTTGTGACCATGCCTGCATTAACGGCCAATGCCACGCCGGCCATGGAAGTAAGCTACCATGGTAAACCCCGCGAAGCGGTTCGCCCACCTTGGGATGGCGGCTGGATCTGGACAAAAGACAAACTGGGCCGCCCCTGGATGAGCGTGGCCTGTCAGGGCCTGGGCGCCAGCGTTTGGTACCCCTGTAAAGACCACCAGAGCGATGAACCCGATAACGGCGCCAGCTTAAGCATTACGGTACCCGATTCACTGGTAGCCGTTGCCAATGGCCGCCTGCAAACAAAAACAGCCAATAACAATGGCACCGCCACTTATACCTGGGAAGTAAAGAACCCCATCAACAATTACAATATTATTCCCTACATCGGTAAATACGTTACCTGGCACGAGGATTTTTCCGGCGAAAAAGGCAAATTGGATTGCGACTACTGGGTGCTGGATTACAACCTGGAAAAAGCCAAAAAGCAATTTACCCAGGCGCCCAAAATGCTGAAGTGTTTTGAGTACTGGTTTGGCCCCTATCCTTTTTATGAAGATGGCTATAAACTGGTTGAAGCGCCTCACCTGGGTATGGAGCACCAGAGCGCGGTAGCCTATGGCAATAAGTTCGAGAATGGGTACCTGGGCCGCGACCTCTCCGGCACCGGCTGGGGCAACAAATGGGATTTTATCATTGTGCACGAAAGCGGCCACGAATGGTTTGCCAATAACATTACCACCAACGACATTGCCGACATGTGGGTGCATGAAGGATTTACCAATTATTCTGAAACCCTGTTCACTACCTGCGAATATGGGGTGGAAGCCGGTAATGAATATTGCATTGGCACCCGCGCCGGCATCCGGAACGACATTCCCATTATTGGTATCTATGGCGTAAACCAGGAAGGCAGTGGCGATATGTATCCCAAAGGCGGCAACCTGCTGCACACCATCCGCCAGATCATTAACAACGATTCTGCTTTCCGCAACATCTTACGCGGCCTCAATAAAACCTATTACCACAAAACCGTAACCTCAAAAGAGGTGGAAACCTACATCAGCCGCCAGGCGAACCTTGATCTTTCAAAGGTGTTTGATCAATATCTTCGCACCACTCAAATTCCGGTGCTGGAATATGCCATCAAAGGCAAGGACCTAAAATTCAGGTTCACCAATTGCATTAAGGGATTTGGCATGCCGGTTAAAGTAAGCTTCGGCTCAGCTGAAAGATGGATCCGCGCCAATGAAGAGTGGACCATTATTTCAGGCAATGCCAATGCCGGCGCTTTTACGGTTGACAAGAACTTTTATATCAACGTAAAGAAGGTCAATTGGTGAATGGTGAATGGTCAATGGTGAATAGTAGCGAAATTCAGAGAAACAGACTTCTGTATTTGCTTATAGCTTACAGCTTGAAGCTTGAAGCTTGCAGCTGAATATTTTGAGGTAAAAAAATTATAGCGAACCAAGAAAATTAATAATGAGCATACGGCGGCAAAGTATTATTTCTTCTTTATTGGTGTATATAGGATTGGGGCTGGGTTTGCTGAATACATACCTGTATGCAAAAGGGTTTACCGAAGCGCAATATGGATTAATAGGAACCTTTCAGGCCGTTGCCACCCTAATGTTCTCCTTTTCGAACATTGGCATTACGTACTACATTTATAAATTCTACCCGTATTACAAAGACAACCTGGCGCCCAGGGAAAACGACATGATCACCCTGGCGCTGGTAACCGGTTTAATAGGGTTTACGCTCGTGCTAATTTGTGGTTTTGTAATTAAACCCCTGGTGCACAGGAAATATTCTGCACACTCACCCGAACTGGTGTATTATTATTACTGGCTTTTCCCCTTTGGGTTTGGCCTTACCGTTTACTCCATACTGGAAGCCTTTGCCTGGCAATTACGTAAATCGGTGTTCACCAATTTTGTGAAGGAGATCCTGCTGCGGTTGTTTGCCACCCTCCTCATTGTGTTGCTCTTCGTTCGGTTCATCAAAGATTTTGACCTGTTCATAAAAATATACTCGTTCACGTATGTAGGCATTGCAGCGGCCCTGCTTATATACCTGGCAGTCACCAAACAAATACATTTTACTTTTAAGTTAAGCCGGGTAACAAAAAAATTCTACAAGAAAATAGTAAGCGTTGCCCTGTTCATTTATAGCGGTTATTTAGTGGTGAACATCTCAAGCGTATTCGACACGCTTGTAATTGGCGCCGTTGTAACCAACGGTATGATGTACGTGGGCATTTACACCCTGGCGCAAAATATGTCGAGCCTGGTATTTGCACCACAACGGGCAATTGGTTCAGCTGCAATAGGACCGTTGTCGCAGGCCTGGAAAGATAAAGACCTGGGCCGCATCAATCGTATTTACCAACGCAGCAGCATCAATCAACTGCTGTTTGGCATAGCCATTTTTTTGCTGATCTGGCTTAACTTTACCGATGGCGTACTCACCTTTCACTTAAAACAAGGGTATCTTGATGCCCGCATTGTTTTCTTATACATTGGCCTTACCAAAGTAATTGACATGGGTACCGGGTTAAACGCCCAGATCATTGGCACCAGCAACTACTGGAAAGTGGAAGTCATTAGCGGCAGCATTTTGCTATTCCTCACCCTGCCCCTGAATTATTTTTTGACCCTTCACTTTCAACAATTAGGTCCCGCTATTGCTAATCTTTTTGCAATCATTGTTTACAATGGCATCCGGTATTTTTTTCTGTTAAAGAAATTCAAATTACAGCCATTCACGCCGCAAACATTATACTCGCTCTTATTAGGCGCAGCTTGTTACGTCATCTGTTTTTTACTCTTTGATGCCCATCAGGGATTTGGCTGGATAGCAATACGCAGTGCAGTATTTATGCTGCTGTATGCAACAGGCGTTTTGTATTTTAAGCTTTCTCCTGATGTATTACCCGTTTGGGATACTGTTAAGAAAAAACTTAAGATAAAATAATAAAAGCGTCGAGCTTTCGGAAAAAAAAAAGCTGAGGTAAGCAGTACGAAATACAAGCTTATTAGCAATGCTTTAACAATTCTCACAAAAGGTATAAATGTCAAATGAACATTGATAAGTGTCCGTTTAGCACTTATAGCATATTATCAATGTAACCGTTTTCGTAAATCGATACACCAATTTTACAGAAAAACCCCTAGTGTGTATTCATGCTTTAGTCTATTTTCATTTATAACAGCTCAACCGTTGATGCAAACGGTTGCAATGCTTCGTTACTTTGACTCAGCATTACAGAATGCATGGAGTTCTTGGTCAAGTATTTGATGAAAGCAGCCAGTCCTTAAGAAAACAGTTGATTCGTAGCATTGAAGTATCCAGTTCCTTGGAAGTCAGTTGATTCGTAGCATTTAGTTCCGTTTTTAGTTCGTATCCCTTTGAACTCTTTCCGATTTTTTGTTACATCATCTTTTAAAAGTCCTTTTATGAAAAGCTTGTCAATTGCCCAAAACCCGGCACCAGTATTCACCCAAACCAGTACCTCTACGTCAACCTCCGTACCAGTACCCTTACACAAACTAGTAGACCAGCTTATGAACAGCTTTGTTCCGCTGGCAGCAACCCAGCATAGTTTTATCATAAACAATGTTGAAGAAAGCTTTCAATTGAATGCCGATGAGCAGGTGCTGGCATTTATTGTTGGAAACCTGTTAAACAATGCGATTGTTAGTTCGCACAACGCATGTGTTCGTATTGAAGCAGTTAAGAAAGCCCAGGGCGTGCAGATCATTGTGCGGAATAATGGAGCTAATTTTTATAGCACCGTAGCGCATGGTTTTTCCCAGGTAGTAGCAGCAGCCCGTACTATGAATGCTAATATCAATATCTACAACCAAAAGCACGAAGGAACAGTTATTACGCTCTCTATGGCCGCTTAGCAACCCCTAAGCCGACAGCTAAAGACATTATAACCTTTGAAAAACTAATGCAAGGTTCAATTCAGAATATTTTTCGTTCTGTGTTGAACCTTTCTCTATTAATGTTCAATATTGAATGTTGAATATCGAATGTTGAAGTGAAAGCAACTCTGAACTTGGAACTAAGAACTCAGAACTAAGAACTAAGAACTTAGAACTTAGAACTATTTAACAACTCTCCCTCCGCCAGCATACCGGGTTTTATAATAATCCTCATCCAAATCACTGATTATTACCCCACTGGTAGTGGAAGCATGCACAAACTTGTTGTTACACAGGTAAATACCCACATGCGTAATACCGCCTTTGGCGCCATTGGTTTTAAAGAACACCAGGTCGCCCTGCGTTAACTTCTTCTTCTTTTTAATGTGGGTGCTTTTATCATACATATCCGCAGAGTTGCGGGTAAGGTTAACATTGTAAAACGAAGCCATAAAAGCTTTGGTAAAACCACTGCAATCAACCCCATCGCGGGTATCGCCGCCGTATTTGTATTTGGTGCCATACCAGCTGTCTATCAATTCCAGCAACTTGTTATCGTTGATCATTTCAACCGGAATATCAAGCAAAATGGCATATTTAAACTGTAAAGGGGCGCTCAGCTCAATCCCGATCACCTTGCGGTTCTTTAATTCGGCAACCCGGTTCTCTTCTTCGGGCGTTAATGCGGCCAGCTTGGTGGTTGGACTGGCTACTTTTTTTGCTTTGGAGGTGGTGGTAGCAGCACTTTTGGTGGTTTTCTTCTTGCTTTTGCCATCCTGAAATACCTTATAAAGGCCAAATGGATGACGTGCTGATACTGGTTCAGCACATACCAATAGGGTGGATATAATGATAATCAGATACTTCACAGGCTGGGAATTTTATTGCTATAATGAATACCATCTAATTTGTCAGATCCGGTTCGCGTTATAGCAAGGCCCAAAAATAGCAAATACATTGCCAGTATGGCATTAAAATTTGAAAGGTGAAGGGAGAAGGGTGAAAGTGGTTTCCGAATTTTGAGGTGAGCTATTAGTTATTAGCTTTGAAAATCAACGACCTTATACCTTATACATTAAACCTTAACCTAATAAACTTATTCAGGCACTGTGGATATAAATTCCTCCCAATCACTTTTGAATAAAGAACTTTATACCACAATTTCGTGTTTTAATTATTGTGAAACTTTTCACTGATAATGAGCAATTTAGAAACCCGGAACTCGGAACTTTGAACTCAGAACAAAGAACTCAGAACTTAGAACAAATTAACTATATATAGATACATGTGTAAATTCTCGCATCTACACGTTCATACACAATTTTCGTTGCTCGATGGCCAGGCGTCTATCCAGTCATTGTATAAAAAAGCGGTAAAAGACGGCATGCCTGCCCTTGCCATTACCGACCACGGCAACATGTTTGGCGCCTTTGAATTTGTGGCGGAGGCTTATAAACACAAAAATGAAGATGGCAGCCTGAAGGTTAAACCCATTGTAGGTTGCGAGTTTTATGTGGTGGAAGACCGCCACAGAAAGGTGTTCTCCAAAGAAGTTAAAGACGAACGCTATCACCAGGTGCTGCTGGCTAAAAACAAAGTAGGTTACCAAAACCTGGTTAAATTAACCAGTTTGGGTTACATAGAGGGTATGTACAGCAAATACCCCCGTATTGATAAAGGGCTTATTGAAAAATACCGCGAAGGATTAATTGCCACCACCTGCTGTATTGGCGCCTATGTGCCGCAAACCATTCTGCACGATGGCGAAGAAAAAGCCGAGACCGAATTTAAATGGTGGCTCGATCTGTTTGGTGAAGATTACTTCATTGAAATACAACGGCACAACCTGAAAGAACAGGAGATCATCAACCAAACGCTGTTGAAATTCTCTAAGAAATACAACGTGCCGGTAATTGCCACCAACGACAGTCATTATACCGATCAGGACGACTACAACGCCCACGACATTCTGCTGTGTATAAACACCGGTGAAAAGAAAAGCACGCCGGGTTTCGATGATTTTGTAAACGACGATACCAACATAAAAGACCGCCGCTTCAAATTTCCCAACGATCAGTTTTACTTTAAAACGCAGGAGGAAATGAAGAAGCTGTTCAGCGATATTCCGGAGTCAATCGACAACACCAATATGATCGTTGACCGGGTGGAGGTGCTGAACCTTAAAAAAGACATTCTGCTGCCCGCCTTTCCGTTGCCAAAGGAATTCCAGATCTCTGAGGATAGTAATCTGAACCAGTGGGAATTTCTGAAACACCTTACTTACCAGGGCGCAAAAGAGAAATATGTTGATATAACCCCCGAAATTCAGGAACGCCTTGATTTTGAATTGTTCACTATCAAAACCATGGGTTTTGCCGGTTATTTCTTAATTGTAAGCGATTTCATTAAAGTGGGTCGCG
>CBIMFG010000231.1:0-6580 GCA_966243125.1 uncultured Niastella sp. | reverse complement strand
GTTTACAGTAAGGGTGTTCGACATGGTTTCTGTTCCGCTGATAACGGTTAGCCCGGAAACTGTAAGAGCTACCTGTTGTAACAAGGTAGCTCCGGTGTATACTGTAAGATTTTTACTGACCCCGGCCGTGGTTGCCAGGGTAACGGTGTGCCCTGGCATTATATGTACACTGGTACTACTGGTTGGCGGCGAAGTGGTGGTACCACTTATTCCGCCACTTCCATCGGAGATGTTCCAGGTACCGCCATTCCAGGCCATATTTCCCGTTGACATATAATCGCCGGCTACAAGGCCTGTGATGGTTAATGTTTGGTTTACGTTGGCTGCTGCTGCGTAGTTATCATCACCAGGTTGTGTTGCAGTGATGGTTACCACACCTGAACCAATGATATGAATTTTGTTATCTACTATGGTAGCAACGCTGGGGTTTGAGCTGGTGTAAGTAACAGGCAAACCTGAAGTGGCAGTTGCGCCCGGATCGAACTCCTGATCACCCATTTTCTTTACAGGAATGTTATTGAAGTTGATGGTTTGTCCCTGCAGGCTTCCTACATAAACCAGGGTGAAATTGTTTATGGTAAATGCATTGCTGGTACCGCCTATTAACACACGCATGCTTTGTACACCCGCTTGCAGCGTAAAGGCTGAACCCACGGTAATTTCGCGCCAGTCATCGGCGCCATTTGAGAACACACTGCCAAAAGGCACACCAAACGCACCGGTTCTGTCGGTACCATCAAACTCCACCTTCAGGGCGCCATTTGCGGCTACTGCTGCATAACGCATTTTCAATTTATAAGTACCTGCCTGGGGAACTGCTATTGTATAATTAACCCACTCGCCATTTTCCAAACCTGTTAAAGCGTAACCACCTTCTGAACAGGTAGTGATGTCTACGGCTTCACCAGTTCTGTATTGACCACCGGTATTAGCGGTTGTTTTATCGTTGTATACTTTTCCTTGTCCGTTGGTAGTGAAGTGGTCAAAGTTCTCAGCTTCAATTTTACCAGGCGCCATGTTCATTCTGTACACGGGATGACCGTTTACAAATTCAGCAGGATCACCGGGACAGTTAGCCGGTCTGCGGAAAGTTAAACCACCCCAACCCGGGAAGTCAACCTGAAAACCCTGTCCTTCAACACCAGACTCTCTTGTTGAAATATCGAACACGCGTTGTAACCATTTGTATTTGTCGGGGCTTAAGCCAACACGGTCACGGTAGTGCGCCAACGCCATTTCATGGAAAGGATATTCACTGAACTTAAAGTTGGTTCCTCTTAATAAGCGGGTTTGGTCTTTTTCTGAATAAGGGTTCATTTTCTTTGAGAACCAGCGACCGCTGCGGTCTCTGCGTTGAATGAACTCACCGCTTGCTGCTGTTGGTTCCCATGGTGTTGTTTGATCGGGGAATGAATAGTTCAATGATGCATTGTAACGCATGCCAAACTCAATACCCAGCAATGGGCGGTAGTTGAGAAAGCTATACATATCATTACCCTGGTTCCAGGCCATTTCGCACAGGGTGTTGATGATAGCCACACCGGTTACAGTATGCGACTGATCTCTTGACGCTTCCTGAGGCTGACCATTTTCCCAGATGTAGTTGCTGATGACTTCATTGTAACCATAGTCAGGAGTTGTTCCTACTGAAGAAGTAGGTGTATACTCATCAAAATAATCACTGGTATAAGTAGGGTTGGCGCCTGTTGAACGGGGACCGGGAGGATAAGGTAAATCATCTGCCCGGTGGGGTTGACCGGTTAAATAGCGCAATGCGCGATCGTACATTACTTCATTATCCATGAAAATACCCATAGCCATAATACCGCGCATGGCAAAAAGGCCCTGATTCCCGTGACGACCGGGGTCGCCATTATACATAAACCAGTAAAAGGTAACATCTTCAGAAGCGATAGCGGCTGTTGGTTCCAGCACGGTTGAATAACCGGGGTATACCAGCATGGCTTTGAACTTAGCAATGTCGGTGGCTGACCAGCCAGTATAGGTGCTTTTAATGATCTCAGCGCCTTCCAGCATTTTCCAGATCACACGGCCTGCATCCAGCGCCTGCGTTCCACCTGAATTGATATTTCTGAGGTTTGACCATGCATTGAAGATCTCTACTGCTTTCTTTGCATTTCTTTCATCGCCAGTAATATACCACATAAGTGCGTTGTAATAAGCAGCCAATGCATCGTACTTGAATTTTTCATAGTTAAAACCGGCATCAGTTCCGTTTACTACCAGGCTGGTAATGCTTGTGCTGCCTTGCACCGCATACGTATAACTGGCGTATTGGTTCTTTTGAAAGTTTGCAAAAGAGGTTTTCCAGGGTTCTTTCCCTGCCTGCACCATATATTTCATCCGGTCGAGGTCAGAGCGTTTGTGGCTGATGCCCGGGTGCGCAAACACACGTTGCGCTGAAGCTGTTTGTGTGCACAGGACCATCAAAAGCAATACTGCGAGCAGCATTCTGGGCATAACGATCCTGTTCTTTATTTGTGTAAAGATTTTCATGGGACGAATCAATAATTTTAATTAGGAGTTTTTTTTCAGATCAATGTTTGATTGGATTGAACAAAACACATCAGCGCTATTATTGTACAATGATCTTTTTATCCTGAATGGTGTACCTGGCGCCTCCGGCCAGGTTCAGCACGCGTAACACATCGCTCAAATTGGTATTGCGTGTTACTTCAAAGAATAAAGGATCATCATTATCAAGGCTTCTTTTATACACCACTTCTACATCGTACCAGCGCGACACCTGCCGCATCACTGTTTTTATATCGGCATTTTCAAAATGAAATACTCCGTTCTTCCACGCCATTACCGCATCTGTTTGAACTGGGATGGGTTGGGATACGTGGGATGATTGGGAAATTGATGATTGCTCTCCTGGCTTTAGCATTGACCATTGACCATTCACTATTGACGACAATTTCACTGAGCCTTCCAACAACGTTGTTTTCACCGATTCTTCATCATCATATGCGTTGATGTTAAAGTGCGTACCTAACACCTGCACCTGCCCTAAATCATGGCGCCCCCCCCTAGCCCCCCCGGTGTGGGGGGGATTGTTTCCAGCAGAAACAATATCAACGATAAATGGGCTGCGCTTTCCTTCTTTCTCTGTTACTACCTTGGCTACTTCAAAGTAAGCTTCACCGGTAACCTGTACTTTTCTTTCTTTTGCATTGAAGGCGGTGGGGTAAGTGATAGATGAGGCCGCGTTCAACCATACTTTACTGCCATCGGGCAGTTCAATATTATACTGACCGCCTTTTGGTGTTGACAATGTGTTATACGCTATAGGCGCATTGGCATCTATTGTTCCATCATCAGCTTTTGCATACACCAGCTGTCCGTTCTTCAGCTTCACCACTTTTGCATTGCCTTCCTGCGCTACTACTCCGTTCTTTTCATTGTCCAACACAATAGTGCTGCCATCGGCCAGCGTAAGCACGGCTTTATTACCACCGGGCGCCACATCATTTTTTATGTTAACTGCTAGCTGGTTTTTGTTTTTATAATTCATCCAAACCAGGCCGGCGGCTGTTACCATCAGCAACACAACTGCTGCAGCAGCTATGCGCCAATAAGGCATGCGGCGTACCGGTGTTGTTCCCATACTTACAACCGGTGTTTCCTCAGCTTCAAAGATCGCCTGTAACACAGCCTGGGCCGTTGTTTCAGACATCCTATGTTTTACAGGCCGCTCAGCGATCATCTTATCCAACACCTGCTGCGCTATTGTATCATTACTGCTTTGTTGCAGCAACCGCATCAGCTCTTCTTTTTCTTCGGGGGTTGCCGTTTTATCAGCGTACCTGTTTAATAAATATTCCAGCAATGAAGCCATAATCTACAGTTGGGTGTTTTGAACGTTCACTCTCTCGCGTTCTATACAAAAAGAGAGTGCTGCACAAACCTGTTTGGGTGAGTGCGGTTGAAAATATTTTAAAATAATTTTTGAAAAGGAGAAATCACAGTGAGAATCAGTTATTTAATAATTACGCATCAGAATGATCAAGGCAATAGTTACATCGAGCCGGGTAAGGCAATACGTTCTGATGCTGCGCATGGCCTGCGCCAAATGCGTCTTTACGGTTTCGGGCGACAGCTGCAGTGCGGCAGCGGCTTCTTCCCTTTTCAAGCCTTCTTTTTTAATAAGGTTGTATACCTGCCGTTGTTGTTCGGGCAGGCGATCAATAGCGGCCTGTAAAATGCGGGTGTATTCGTTGTTCCGGATCTGATCTTCGGTATCCTGGTGATACAGGGGCGTACCTTCCATGGCGCTTACCTCCAGGCTTTCCCGGCGGGCAATTCTTTTTAATGCAGCAAATACATAATTGCGGGTGATGGTAAACAGGTAAGCCCTGAAATGTTCTACTTCATTAAGCGTTTCTCTTTTAACCCAGATCTTTAAAAAAACATCCTGTACTATTTCTTCCGATACGCCGGTTGATTCGGTAAGCTCGTAGGCGATGGAGTAAATTTTATTGCGGTAATTATTATAGATATGTGTAAACGCATTTCTATCACCTTCAGCCACCAGCTTCAGTAAATCAATCTCGTTGTATTCAGGTTGAAATGCCAAGGGTTTTAACCGTTTAATTTTTCAGGACAATGGGTATTATTCCAGGAACACCGGGGCTAAACTACGGCGTTTAATGAATAATCAAAATATTTTTTTACTAACCGCAGAAATATAACGTCAAGGGAACATTTTATTTCTTTCTAATCAGGACCTTATCAATCTTTGGACCGTCCAGATCAAGCACTTCGAACTCAAATTCGTTCCATTTTATAACCTCACCGGTTTTGGGTATATAACCTGTTACATGTAACAACAAACCGGCTAAAGTATTGTACTCGCCTTCTTCCAGTTCGCGGTTTTGTAAATGAAAATAATTCAGGAACTCAAAATAGGGATAACCGCCATCGGCCAGCCAGCTGTTGTCGTCTCTTTTAATGATCTGAAACTCCTGCTGGTTATATTCGGTTACATCACCTATGAGGGCATCAAGGATGTCGTCCATACTTACCATGCCCACTACAGCCCCGTATTCATCGAGCACAAAGGCATAATGCATCTTGCTTTCCTTAAATTTTTCCAGCACTTTATAAGCGGGCGCGCTTTCAGGTACCATTACCGGTAGTCGTAAAAAATCGGCCAGGTTAAACTGAGTGGTGGTAAAGTCTTTTGGGAAGATGTCTTTTACCGATACCACACCTATCATGTTATCCATTGTTTGTTTATACACCGGATATACGGAGTGTGCTTCAGTTTGTGCTTTTTCTTTTATAATGGCCAGGCCGTCGGTAATATTAAAACACTGCAGGTCGCTGCGGTGCGTCATTAACTCGCTTACTTTTCTATCGCCAAGGGCAAAAACCCTTTCTACTATGTTCTGTTCTATTTGTTGAATTTCGCCGCTTTCAGCGCTTTCCTGTACAATGGCTTTTATTTCTTCCTCACTTACGATCACCTCTTTTTGTTCTTTAAGGTCAAAGATGCCCAAAAAGACATCGTTAGTTTTTGTGAGCAGCCAAATGAATGGTTTGGTAATTTTTGAAATGATGGTCATAGGGGTGGCCATCACCGAAGCAATGGCTTCAGGAAACATGAGCCCAATGCGTTTGGGTAGCAGTTCGCCAAAAACTATGGAGAAAAAAGTGATCACCACAACAATCACGGCTACGGAAGCACTTTCGGAGTAATCTTTTAGCCAGTCAATTTTTTCAATGGCCACCCGCAGGTTGTCCTGTATTTTTTCACCACTATAAATACCGGTTAAAATACCGATGAGGGTAATGCCTATTTGAACGGTTGATAAAAACGTGTTGGGGTTGTTTGCCAGTTCCAGCGCTTTGCGGGCATTGGAATTGCCTTTACGGGCAGCATTTTCCAGCTTGAATTTCCGGGAGGAAACGAGGGCAATCTCACTCATGGAAAAAATTCCATTTAGCAGGATCAACAGCAGGATAATCAGGATTTCCATATATAAGTTGAAAAGACATGGTTTTGTTTCACCATGTCTTTTCTTTTGCAAATATCCGAAATTCAATTAACCTTTCTAGAGAAATGTAAATTAACCCTTTGTATACTTTAATGGGTCCCACCGCCCTTTCCGGTTTCATCGAGGGCGCTCTTTATACCCTGCGCCATTTGTACGGCATCGCCTACACCCCAATAATGCAGAAAGAATGTTCTGGGTTCTTCATGTACCATATGATTATGTACGGCCACTACGTCAATGCCATGGATCACCAGTTGTTTTATTACTGGCTGTACTTCGTTTTCGAGCATCACAAAATCACCACATACGGCCGCCCTTTCTGGTGTGCCCTGCCAGGCCGCCCAGGTATTAAAGCCCATAAAGCTGCTTACAGGAATGCCATGTTCCAATAACTGCACATCGGGCCGGCCAATGGTATATTTATATACGCCTTTGTTCATTTCACCTTTTTGCCCCAAAATACCATCGAGCTGGGCAACGTTCAGGGTATTTTGCACGCTATCGGCTTTTTCGCCGGCGGGATCTACGCCACGTATTTCTTTTATTTTATTGAGGAT